>CAYPKH010000264.1:0-3384 GCA_964411245.1 uncultured Nitrospina sp. | reverse complement strand
CCGGATTTCAAGAGACATCGAGGAGGTCTGCCGGCATAAACTCGGAAAAATGGGTCACCGTCTCGGTCAGAAACGTCTGCCAGTCCCCCTCCTCACGGCATCGGGCATAAGCCTGTTCAGCCCCTTTTGCATCCTCGAAAATACCAAAAACCGCCGAACCGCTTCCCGATAGCAACGCCCCGTCTGCATGCAGAGAATACAACTTCTCCTTGATCCTCTCGACGACAGGAAGTCTTTTAATTACAATAGGTTCCAGATCATTGTGCAAATGCGCACCCAAACTGGCAATATTTGATTGGGAGAAAAATTCGCGCAAGATATTAATATTTTTTGGGTTTTTTGTCAAATCCAAATTGAGCGCCCGGTAGACTTCGGCGGTGGCCACCGACACTTTCGGGAAAATCAGGATAACCCAAAATTTTTCAGGAGATTGCAGGGGTGTCAACCGTTCCCCGCGGCCTTCCCCGAGGGCCGATGGCGCGCACAGAAAAAACGGCACATCCGAGCCTAATTGGGCGGCAAATTTCATCAGCGCGGCGGTCTCCAGTCCCAGGTCCCACAGCCGGTTGAGCCCCCTCAGTACCCCGGCGGCGTTGCCACTGCCGCCGCCCAGTCCGGCCCCCAGGGGAATCCGCTTCTCCAGCACCATGCGGCATCCCAGGCCGGCCTTCTCCGGAAAGGCGTCTTGCAACAGGCGGGCGGCCCGGACCATTAAATTGCTGTCATCGGCGGGCACCTCCGGGTGGTCGCACACCAGCTCTATACGGTCGTCGATGGATTCCAGTTCCAAAGTATCGTACAGGCTGACCATCTGATACAGGGTTTCCAGGTCGTGATACCCGTCGGGGCGTTTGCCGAGAATGAACAGGCCCAGGTTGATTTTGGCGGGTGTTTTGAAAGCCAGTTTCATCGGCCGGGGCGGGTTCAATCGCTGTTGGGGAGGTTCAATTGAAAAGCGTCTTCGGGCAGGCCCTGATTGATGACGGGATGGTTGAATTTCATGACCACCGCATCGCCCCGCAGCGGGCGTTGCACGGTGATGGTATGGGGAAACAGCGGCTGACCGGGTGTCTCCTGATAGTCTTCCCACTGAACCACGTACAGGAGTTGCCGGTCTTTCCATTTGACGAGCCGGACCGGCAGAAGGGTTTTGGGATCCACGCCGATCTTCAGTTGCTCGTTGCGGCGGGGATCGACGGTGGAAACCTCGTAGGTGCCGGTTTTGGAATTCCAGTAGATGTCTTTCAGGGTCAACTCCGCCAGCCGGGGAATCTTGCCGGAAAACACGCTGATGTATTCGCGGAAATCGAACACCATGCCAAACGTCCGGATCATGATGTCCCACACCTCCGCGTCGCGGTACAGGCGGTTGCTACCGGTATCGTACAACAGGATATGATCGCGTTCGGAAATCAATACGCCGAGCGTTTGATTGAACACACTCAGGGTGTCGAGCCGCAACGCGGTGTCGCTCTCCACCAGCAATACCTGCTTGAGGGAATGATTGCCCTTTTTGGTTTTGATCGCAGTTTTGACCAGGGACCGGACATTGTGGATTGCCTCCTGCCGGGCCGTCAGGCTTTGGGAAATCTCGTCGAGCGTGACCGCCTGCGTGGGCGGCGGGACCGGTTTGGACGGCGGAAGCGTTTCACACGCCGCCAGGATTCCCGTCAGCAAACACAGGAGGAACGGGAGTTTAAGGGTGCGCTTCATTGCAATGGATGATTGGGGGGAAAATCAAAAACTCTGCAACATTAATTGGTCCGCCTTGCGGATTTTCTCCCGGAGCTTGTCGGGATCGGGAATTTCTCCGGACGGGTCTTCCAGTTTCCTCAGCGCCAACGCCAGGCTGGTCTTCCAGGCTCTACGAGCTTCGGTCACGTTTTCCATGGAAAAATACACATCCCCCAAGTGATCGTAGAGCACCGGATCGGGCTGGGCGTACACCATGGCTCTTTTGATATGTTCCAGTGCCTGCTCGGGTTCGCCTTTCTTGTGATAGATCCATCCCAGGCTGTCCAGGAAATAACCGTTGCGCGGCTGAATGGTGAGGGCCTTCTCCAGATGCCCCAACGCCTTGTCGAGATCCACGCCTTGAGTGGCATAAATATAGCCGATGAAGTTGTGCGCGTTGGAGTGATGCGGATTGATCTCCAGGGTCTGCTTCATGCTGAGGATGGCCTGGTCGTAGCGCCCCAGCCGTTCGAGCAGGGCGCCCTGCTCGAAGTAATAGGTGTCTTTCTTGCCGTTGAGGTCGATCGCTTGGTTGATATTGCGATAGGCATCGTCGTATTCATTGAGCGACATGTGGGCCAGGGCCAGGGCATGATACAAGCGGTCGTTCTCCGGCTCCATGGCCACGGCGCGGTTCAGAAGCTCGATGGATTTGCGCATTTCCTTGTTGAGTCCATACAGCCGCGCCAGGTTCAGCAGGATTTCCACCGATTCTTCACCGGCGCCGGCTTTCCGGTAGGCTTCCACTTCGGTGATGGCTTTATCCATGCGGCCGAACAGTTCATAAATCTTGGCGATCACGAGGCGCAGTTCCTTGTCTTCCTCATTAGCGAGGGCGAGACGGAACTCGTCGACCGCTTCCAGATATACGGCCTGCTCATAAAAAATGGTTCCGATCTGGGTATGGATATTGGCTTCGCCCGGTTCGAAGGGAGGCACTTCCGCCACTTCGACATTATCGGCCAACCCGGCGGCCGCGACGACATCGATGCGCTTTAAATGCTCGCTGATTTTTTTATCGCCGGGTTTCAGTTTCAAAATGATTTTGAACTGCTCCATCGCTTCCGGATACTTCTTCTGCAGTTCCAGTACGCGGGCCAGGTTTTCCCGGGCTTCGATGAAACTGGGCCGCAGGTTCAGCGATTTTTTGAATTTTTCCTCGGCGCTTTCCATCTCGCCGGTGCGCGCCAGGGCGGACCCCAGATAATGATACCCCAGCGGATTGGCCGGGGCCACCACGGTGGCCTTCCGGAACAGCTCCCGGGCATTTTCGTATTGCTTCAGGGCCTTCATATTATAACCGGCCAGCAGATAGGCGCGGGCGTTGCCGGGCTCCACTTCAATGATTTTATTATAATGATCCATCGCTTCCCGGTACTTGTTCTGACTGGACAGGATATCGCCCATGATCATGTGGATCCGCACATTGTTCGGAAAGCGGTCAATCGCCTCTTGGCCGGCTTCCAGCGCCCGCTCGAACTGGCCGGTGCGCAGGTACAGGCTGACCAGGTGGGTGTGCAGGCCCTCACCGGTCGGGTCGAACAGGACCACCAGGGCATACTGCCGGGCGGCTTCGTCGAAATCCCCATCCCGCTCGTATTGGTCCGCTTTCAAATAATGAAAATACGCACGCGGGTCCCGGTAATTGCG
>CAYPKH010000263.1:0-3393 GCA_964411245.1 uncultured Nitrospina sp. | reverse complement strand
AAGGCGATCGTTTCTCTGGCCCATGCGTTGAACTTGAAAACCGTGGCAGAAGGAGTGGAGCGGCCGGAGGAGAAGGAATATCTGCGATCCATCGGGTGTGACGATATGCAGGGATACCTGTTGAGCAAACCCCTGCCGGTGGAGCAGATCAATTACATGTTTACCCGCAAACTGAACAACCCGGTGCGCAACTATTGGGTGCCCGAGGGGAAACCGCAAAGGGCTTGAAACGAAAAAAAACGGTTGAAGGAGCCGTCTCCCTCAACCGTGTGGAATCTTTCCAGTGAATCGATATTACAGATCGGCGTTCTTTCGTTCCGGATTTCTGAACAGAGAGGTTTCGTTGGTCAGATCATCCAACGACGGGAAATCCTGATCCGCATGAATCTTTACAGCTTTTGTCAGTAATTCTTCTTCGGTTTCTTTCTTGTCTTCATCCGGGATACAACAGTCTACTGGACACACTTCCTGACAGGCTTCTTCTCCGTGAAATCCGACACATTCCGTACAGAGATCAGGGTCGATCCAATAGATATCGACTCCACCCTTGGTTCCATCGTCGATGGCTTCATTCGGGCATTCCGGTTCACAAACACCACAGTTGATGCATTCTTCAGTGATAATTGTCGCCATGTGCTCTTTCCTTCTATTTAAAGTTGAACTAAAATAATTTCAGATTATATAAAGTAAAGGATATTCATTTTATGTTTGAGGGCGATATCATAGCAAAACGATTTTTGAAATGACAATGAAAATCCGGCTGACATAACCTATTTAAAATAAACCGCAACTGACTGTGTTGCAAGGGTAAATTTCAATGGATTCAAATCGGGTTGGAGTGCTCTCTCCCCAACCAAAAAGGCGTGGCTTCCCTAAAGTGTCAAAAAGGCCGGAAATACATTTAACTGGTTGATTTATTTGGTAGCGGGGACAGGATTTGAACCTGCGACCTTTGGGTTATGAGCCCAACGAGCTACCGGACTGCTCCACCCCGCATCGATGTTTATTAGCGCAAAATCTCTGTCAGGAAAAGGTATTATACAGATTCTAAAGGATTGTCAAGGTCTAATCCCGGCATTCCCGCCGCAGCGAACCGACTTGGGTGCGATTTGATATCATAAGGACGCCATGACCACAAAACGCCTCCTCATTGTCCTGCCTCTGATCCTGATCACGATTTTGATCCAGTCTTTTTTCTGGGTTCCGACCTATGACAAACAGGCCGCCGGCAATCCGGAACGGCTGATCAAGTTTATCGAAAGTTCCGGCGGCGACGCCCGGCTGTTGAACCCCGCCTTGCATTCCGACTCCGCCAGCGGCGAGATTGTGGATTTGATTTTCGACGGCCTGCTCGACCAGGACGACCAGTTGAATTTAAGGCCGCGCCTCGCCGAAAGCTGGACTCAATATGAAGAAGCCTATCTGACCCTGATTCCAAATGATGCAACTGCCGGCAAGCTTCCCGCCCGTCCGCAAGACTGGATTTCCTTTATTCAAAATGAAATGAAGGCCTCTCCTCAATGGCGTGAGAATATCCGGTCGATGGAAGTGGTATCCGCGGAGGACACCCAGGGAAGCCTTCCGGTGCCGGTCCTGGATCAAGAAGGTCGGCCGATCAAAGAAAACAACCGTCCCAAAATGCAGACCCTGGAATATACCGTGCGCCGGCCGGCCCGCATCAAATTCACGCTCCATAAGGTGGACCAGCATTTTTTCGATCCGTTGAGGGCGCTCCTGGGCGACGATTATGTGGATCGGTTTCCCTATCGCCGGTTCGTATCGCCCGCCCGCCCGGAGCAGGAAAAATTCCTGGCCCCGCACTATAAGGACATTCTGCCAGTGCTGGAGCACAACCCGATTCTCGTTTTCCAACTCAGGAAAGGCGTGCGGTTTCATGACGGCCATGAGTTCGACTCCGGCGACGTGCTGTTCACCTATCGGTCCATCATGAACCCCCGCAACGCCTCGCCGCGGACCTCGGATTATGAACCCGTGAAATCGGCAGAAGCGTTTGGCAAATACAAAATCAAATTCGTCTACAAGCGGCTGTTTTCGCCCGCCATCAATGCCTGGTCGATGGGTATCCTGCCGGAGCATTTGTTGAATGAGCAGGCTTTGCAAAGGGCCGCGCGGGACAAAAAGCTCAGTGATAACGAGATCAAAGATTTCAACCTGCGTGACAGCGATTTCAACCGCAACCCGATCGGCACCGGGCCGTTTATTTTTAAGGAATGGAAAAGTGATCAGTTTATCCGCCTGGTCCGGAACGAAGATTACTGGGAAGGGCCGCCGGAATACCACGAGTTTGTCATGCGGATCATTACCGATCCTTTAACCCAGGAAATGGAGTTTTATTCCGGTGCGGCGGACAATTACTCGGTGCTTCCCCACCAGGTGGCCCGTCTCAAGAGGGACCCGAAATACCAGAGTTTTTCCACCGTAGGACTGTTTTATTCCTACATCGGGTACAACCTGCGCAAGCCCCTGTTTCAATCGCCGGAGGTACGCAAGGCGCTGGGCATGGCGATCGACGTCCAAAAAATCATCCAATACGTGCTTTACAACGAAGGCGAGCGGGTCACCGGGCCCTTTCCCAAAATCACCGACTGGTATGATCCCGATGTGCCGCCGATTCCCTACGATCCTGAGGGCGCGCTGCAAATCCTGAACCGACTGGGCTGGAAGAAAAATAAGGACGGCATTCTGGAGAAAGACGGCAATCGGTTCGAGTTCAATCTCATCACCAACGCCGGCAATCCCATCCGTAAAACCATTCTGTCCATCGTTCAGAACAATTGGCGCAAGATCGGCATCCAATGCAACACCCAGATGTTTGAATGGGCGGTGTTCCTCAAGGACTTTGTTAACTCGCTCAAATTCGACGCCCTGGTGCTGGGGTGGAGCATGGGGACTGATCCCGACCTGTATCAGCTTTGGCATTCCAGCCAGGCGGGGCCCAAACAGTTGAACTTTGTCGGTTACGAAAACCCCGAAGCGGACCGCCTGATCGTGTCCATTCGCCGGGAATATGACAAGGCCAAACAGATTCAGATGACCCGGCAACTCCATCGCCTGATCGCCCGGGACCAACCCTACACTTTTCTTTATGTGAGGAAAGCGACCCGTCTGCTCGATAAAAAAATCGTGATCGTCGAGCGCCAGCCAAACGGTTCTGAAAAGTACGTGAAAATTTATCCGGTAAAGGGCGGGGAAATCCGGTATTACTTCACCAAGTGGCGGAAATTGAATTTCGCTCCCCAATTTTCCCCCGGTTAAGGAGAGGCCTTTCTCCCCCTTGTAAAACTTGATCTGAGCTTGTCGAAGGAGGGGGCCGGGAGGGTTCCTCTTTTTGCCTTTTTATAATAAATCGGCTTGGTTATTTTAAAATCCTCC
>CAYPKH010000262.1:0-3404 GCA_964411245.1 uncultured Nitrospina sp. | reverse complement strand
GCCGCGTTCTGGAAATTCAGTTGGAAGCCGCCAAAATCTGCGACACCAATCCGGACCTCGAACATAAAACCGCGGAATTGTTCCAAAGGGTCAACGCCGATAATGGCGAAGAGATTTTTCAGGAAGTTCTGGCCGATCCCGATCTCAAGGACCTGGGGCGCATCGCCATCACCGTGTTCCTGCTCCGGTTTCCCACCGTCCAGTCGTTTGTGAACAAGGGGCATCCCCTGGTGCTGGCGACCGACGAGTATATGCTGGAAAACGCCGACGCCCAGAACTGGCACGATTATAAAAACATCGCCCACGAGATGCGCTGGGACCCGAGAGACTGAGCCCGCTTCGGATGATCAGGGTTCACCCTCGCATTACGGGGAATTCCCAAGATGGATAAAAGGAAATCATTACGCTACCTGCTGGACAAGGACCGGTTCAAGGGCAAGAAACTGCCGCCCAAACTCCAGACCAACGAAGACCTCATCGACCCCGACCAGCGGGGCGACTACACCTCCGGCGACAAGCATCAGATCGAAATCGACCGGTTCAAGGCCAACCTCAAAAAACCCATCGAGGAGATGGAGTTTTCCCGCCGGGGCCTGTTCGGCACCCTCACCAAGCTCAAGGAATACGCCGAGGTAACGGACCAGAAGGCCAAAGAATTCCAAAAGCTCAAAAAGAAACAGCGCAAGATCAAAATCATTTTAAAGGAAGAAGAGGAAGAGAGCGCAGAAGGTTCTGAGGCGGTCGCTGAACTCGAGCCCCCCGTAGAAACCGAACCCGCCGCTGAACAGTCCGCCGAAGAGGCGGCGGTCGAATCCGATGACAGTGAGAAACCGAAACGAAACATCTTCCGCCGGTCCTACGAATTTTTCTTCCCGAAATTCCATGAAGAGGAACCTCCAGCGAATTCCGTCGCAGCGAAGACTGAATCCGGCGAAACGGCCGAAGGGATGGACGAAGGGACTGCCGAGCCCACCGAAGAAGAGAGCGACGCCGATACAGAAATGAGCCGGCGCAATCTGATCCGGCAGGGCGTTCACATGTTCGCCAAGCCGACGGTGGAGAAAATCCAGAGTAAGATCGACAAGGTCAACCAAACTGTCGACAAGTTCACCAAGCGCGTGCCGCTGTTGCGGCCGCCGGGAGCCCTCTCAGAAAGGGCGTTTCTGCAGGCCTGCACCCGGTGCGACAAGTGCATCCACGCCTGCCCGAAAGACGCCATTCTACGGGTGCCCAAGAAGATGGGATTCCTCATCATGGACACGCCGTACATCGATCCCATAAAAGTGCCGTGCGTGATGTGCGACGATCTGCCGTGCATTTCCGCCTGTCCCGACGGGGCGTTACTGCCGGTGCCCGGCGGACCGGCGGACGTGGAGATGGGCTATGCCATTCTCGACAAGAACAAATGCCAGGCCTACGGTCACACCTTCTGCCAGCAGTGCGTGATTGACTGCCCGATCCCCGGCGCCATCACCCAGAACAGAGACCAACAGCCAATCTTTCATAAAGATATCTGCACCGGTTGCGGCGTGTGCGTGCGTTCCTGCAGCACGGTGAACATTCCCGTGGCGATCAAGATCAAACCGCAGATGGTGATCGAGTGGCAGGCCCGCAAAAAAGCCATGGAGGAAAAGGAAAAAGAGCTGGAAGCCCAGCGCCGGGCCCAGGCCCTCGCCGAGCAACAGCAGGCCGTGGCCACCGAGACCGCCGATGATCCCACTGAAGACGCCGAAGCCGAAACCGATTCCCCCTCCGCCTCTGAATAATCCCGCATTTCTCCAACAAATAAGGCCTTGCAAACACGGGATGATTCCAGTAATTTGATGGGTTCTGTTTTTCCAACTTTTCATTGATTTGACGTATGACGCAGAAATTCCGAAGAACGCATCATTGCGGCGAGTTGGGCGACGGGCAGGTCGGCGACACCGTCACCCTGTGCGGCTGGGTGCATAGCCGGCGCGACCACGGCGGCCTCATTTTCATCGACCTGTGGGACAAGCACGGCCTCACCCAGGTGGTGCTCAATCCGCAGATCGACCAACTGGCGCATCAGGAGGCGCAAACCCTGCGCAATAACTTCGTGATCGCCGTCATCGGCAAGGTGCGCGCCCGGCCGGACAATATGATCAATCTCAAACTCGCCACCGGCAAAATTGAGGTCTATGTGGACGAGTTGGAAATTCTCAACAAATCGCAGACGCCGCCGTTCCAGGGGTGGGACGACAACGAGGTTTCCGAAGTGCTGCGCCTCAAGCACCGCTACCTCGACCTGCGCAACGCCACGTTGTTGCGCAATTTGAAACTGCGCGACGAGATCACGCGGACCGTGCGGAAGGTCCTGCATGAGAACGGTTTCACCGAGGTGGAAACGCCGATCCTGACCAAAAGCACGCCGGAAGGCGCGCGCGACTATCTGGTGCCGAGCCGCCTCAACCCGGAAAAATTTTACGCCTTGCCGCAGTCGCCGCAGTTGTTCAAACAGATTCTGATGGTCGCCGGCATGGACCGCTATTTCCAGATCGTCAAATGCTTCCGCGACGAGGATCTCCGGCAGGACCGGCAACCGGAGTTCAGCCAGATCGACATGGAGATGTCGTTCATCGACGAAGAGGAATTGTTTCAGCTGGCCGAGACCATGATGGCCGCCATTTATAAAGAGACGCTGGACATCACCATCGAAACGCCGTTTCCCATCCTCAAGTATCAGGACGCCATCGACCGGTTCGGAAGCGACAAGCCGGATCTGCGGTTCGGCATGGAAATCGTCGATCTGGCGGACACGGTGGCGGGCACCAAGTTCAAGGTATTCGCCGGCGTACTGAAACAGGGCGGGCAGATTCGCGCCCTCAACGCCAAGAACAGCAGTGAGGTGTTGTCGCGCAAGGCGCTGGACGATCTGACGGACCTCGCCAAAACCTACGGCGCCAAGGGCATGGCGTGGATCAAGGTCAACGCCGACGGTCTGCAGTCTCCCATCACCAAATTTTTTAAAAAAGAAATGCTGGACGCAATGATGTCGAAACTGGGCGCCGAAGTGAATGACACCATCGTGTTTATCGCCGACACGCCGAAAGTGGTGGCCGACGCCCTGGCCCACCTCAGGCTCGATATCGGCAAACGACTGAACCTGATCGACCCATCCAAAATCTGCCTGGCATGGGTGACCGAGTTTCCCCTGTTGGAATACGACGCGGAGGAAAAACGCTATGTCGCCATGCACCATCCGTTTACCGCGCCGATGGCGGAGGACTTCGACCAAATGGAGAGCGATCCGGGGTCCCTGCGCGCGCGGGCGTACGATCTGGTGTTGAACGGCAATGAGATCGCCGGCGGCAGTATCCGTATCCACCAGAGCGACGTTCAGCAGAAGATGTTCAAACTGCTGGGCATCGAAAAAGAAGAAG
>CAYPKH010000261.1:0-3476 GCA_964411245.1 uncultured Nitrospina sp. | reverse complement strand
CGCTCCTGCCGAGCAGGGTATTGGTATCAAAGGCGGTGCTCAGCCGCTTGGATTGCTGTTGTTTGACAATGTGGCGAAACCGCTCATGGGTCATCTCCGGGCTTCCCAATCCCGCAAAAATCCGCGTGGGTTCTTCGTGTTCCCGTTGTTTGTCAACGATCAGGAACGCCTTCGGATAAATGGAAAGACCATAGGGAAATTCGCCGGGTAATCCCCATTCCCCCAGGTAACGCGCCATTTGCGCCGGGTGGTCAAAATGAGGAAGCGCTATGAGAGGAATTTCCAGTTCGGTGGGCAAGGAATGATATTCAAGAGCGCTGGTTTTCTCCTGCCAAGCCTGCTCCAGATCTTTTTGATACTTCTTATCCTTTTTCGCGCGATCCACCGATTCCTCAATCCAACGGTGGTATTGATCATTGGCTTTGATAATATCGGCTAAACACATTTCAATTAAAATGTTGGGTTAACGATTGATACAAACTGTTGATTCCGGGGTTCCCGTGTTCAATGGCGGTGGTGAGAAATAATCTTTCATTGGGAATCTTTTTCTGCAACAGGCTGCTGATATGCCGGGAACCGCGATGCTCGCTTTTGTTCAATACCACAATCACTCCCGGTATATTCAACATATCTTCCTTTTCAATTTGCTGGGCTCCCCCCACATCGGGAGTGGTGACAAAAATGGACTGGTCCGCCACCCGGGTGACGCCGATGTCGGGTTGACCGATGCCATAGGATTCGATGAAAATATCATGGCCTCCGGCTTTCAGAATCTTGACGATATCCGGCAACGCGCGGGCAATGCCCTGACCGTATCCCCGCGAAGCCACACTCCGGATAAAAATTCTGCGGGTATCGACCCAGTTTTTGTCGGTGGCATAAATGTAGCCGATGCGATCAGCCAGCAATGCCCCACCGGATCCAGCCGAACTGGGGTCAATAGAGATAACGGCCACCTTTTTATCCTTCATGCGGTCATCCTTGAAGAAGCGCAGGATCAGCTCATCGGTAATCGTACTTTTCCCGGAACCGCCGCGCCCGGTAATTCCATAGACCCATGACGGCCTTTCCCGAACCAAAATATCTAAAGCGGATAAATATTTTCCATAACGCTCAATGGTTTTGAGAATTTCCCTTTCCCCACCCATCTCTTCCAAGCCAGACCGGTCGTGAAGGCGGGAAGCCCGATTTTCGTTCCCTTCATGATGATCCGCGCTCGGGTGGACTTCGATGATCGATTCGAGCCGCGCTTTTTCCTCAGCCAAATGGATCCATCTCGAAAGGGACAACTCATCACCGGTTTTCACCCCTTCAAGAAGTGATTCTGGCTCTTCGGGAACTACAGAGAAATCGAAATGTTCGTTGATGTAGGGAAGGACGGCATCTCCCTCCCCGGCACGGAAAATTTTATCGATACCTTCCTGCCGTTCCAGGATCGCGATATCCTCCGGGGTCATGGTCGCCCCCCCGCCGCCAATGAGGTGGATATGAGGATAGTTTTTCCTTTGCAAGGCATCCCGAACCGCTTCAAAAAATGGAATGTGTCCGCCATTGTAGGAACTGATGCCGGCAAAATGGACCCCCTCCTGAATAATCGCATCCACAAATTTATCCACCGTCAAGTCGTAACCGCCCAGAATAACTTCAATACCCCCCTGTTTAAGAGCGTCGGCGATCACCAGAATGGCGGCATCATGACCGTCGTTGCTTTTCACACCGACAAATCCGCGAATTTTATGTTTTGTCATAACCATTAAACCAAATCATGTGCAGCCGGGATTCCCCATTGATCTGGAACCCGGGAACCGCTTACCGTTGTTCCAAGGGAACGTAAGGTTTCATTTCTTTCAATCCCGGCCCGGTATATTCCTGAGTGGGCCGGTAGAGCGGCCCGTTGCTTTTCCGTTGCCTGGCATTGTTGGCGACCCAGCCGAAATGACGGGTAGCCTGAAATATCGGCGTATTGAGTTCCCTGGGGATGCCGATAATTTTCAACAAGAGACAAATCGGTAAATCGGCGTTGGGGGTGCGCTTCTTTTCCTCGAGCATAATGCGGCTGATGATGTCGTAGATTTCAAAATAATGGCCCAACCCTTTTTTTCCGGCGAGCGGCCGGGCAATCTGTTCTGCGATCAGCACCCGGGACTCCACCTTGCTTTTATAATCCGGCAACCGGTGGCCGAAACCGGACACACGCTCTTTATTTTTCAATTTACTGAAGATATAGGCTTCGGCGTTTTCAGGGGTCCCAATTTCCTCGAACACGTCGGCCACGCGCTCATTCGCCCCTCCGTGCAAAACCCCTTTCAGCGAGGCCGCCCCGGCCAGCAGGGGCGAATAGGGGTCCGTACCGGAAGACTCGGCCACCAGCGAAGAAAACGTCGAACAATTGATGGTATGTTCCAAATAAAGGATGAGGATAATGTTGAGGGCTTTCACGGCATCATCATCGGGCGGGATGCCGATCATATGCAGAAAGTTAGCGGCATAATTCAATGCAGGATCGGGTGGAATGACCGATTCACCGTGCCGGATTCGATATCCCTGGGCAATAACCGTGGGAATTTTAGCCCCCATTCGCAAGCCGGCCCGAACAATCAGGTCAGCCACCTGTTCCGGGTTTTCATGGGGCTTCTGCCAAATAGGGTTATGATAATCCTCATCGAAAAAACGCGCATAGGACAACGTCGTAAACAGGAAATCCATCATCTGGACGTTTTTGGGGTAGGCGCGCATATGCTCAAGCACCGGGTCCTCGAGCCGGCTGTGTTTTTTAAGCTGTTGAGAGAAAGCGGTCAGTTGGCTTTGGTTGGGCAGTTCGCCTTCCAGAAGAAGGTACACACTTTCCTCAAACAGACCCTTGACCAGATCGTAGATACTGTATCCCCGGTAAAGGAGAACAGGTTTCCCATCCGACCCTATGGTGGTAAAGGAAATATCGGAGGTGCACACCGGCACCGCATCCAAACCGGTATCAACTGTGGCCGAATTTTTTATGACTCATCACCTACCCTTTATAATCCAGCAAACCGTTAATTTCCGCGCGATCCATCATCCCTTGCACCAAATGTTGCTGGGTGCCTTCCTGCTTTAAGCGGGAGAGGAACATTTTGGTTTGTCCGGCGTGATACCGAAACAGGGAAACCGGAAATATAATGATATTGTACGCCAGGTCCATAAACTCCCTGGAGCTGATGAAAGGCGTTTTCCCAAACTCCGTCATATTGGCCAAAAGATAGCCGTCAACTTCCTTACGGTACCGGGCGAATTCTTCCTTACTTCTCAGAGATTCTGGAAAAATGACCTCAGCTCCGGCTTCGCGGTACAAGTTACCGCGAGTGATGCTTTCTTCGAACTGTTTCTTGTCGTCGATATTGTCGGCCCCTCGCGCATCCGTTCGAGCGATAATGACAAAATCTGGATCATGGGAATCCCGTGCCGCGCAGGCTTGTTTGATTTTGCCGGCCATCTCACTT
>CAYPKH010000260.1:0-3486 GCA_964411245.1 uncultured Nitrospina sp. | reverse complement strand
TATCTGCTGGGGACGGATTTGATGGGCCATAATTCCGTTGTGATGCGGTTCCTGCATAGAGTAAACTTGGTATTTCATGAATTCGGCCACCCGGCGTTCAGTTATTTCGGACGGACCATGGCCATTCTGGGGGGAACGCTGGGGCAACTGTTGATCCCCCTGGTGGTGACGGTGGCCTTCTGGCGGCAACGTGATACCCTTGGATTTGCGGTCGGCGGATTCTGGTTTTTTGAAAATTTTCTGGACGTGGCCGTGTATATGGCCGACGCCAAAGTCCGCATGCTGCCGTTGATCGGCGGCTTGGGGAGCGAAGCCCACGATTGGCGTAATTTGTTCACCATCTGGGGCGTACTGGGCCACACCGAAACGATCGCCGGCACCACGAAAGCCCTGGGATGGATAGGAATGTTCTCCGTGTGGGCCTGGTTGGGCTGGCGGTGGCTGTGCAGTAAAAATAATCGAAACCAAATGGATACGGAATGGATGAACACATAGAAAAATTGCTTGTCGCGTTTATGGTCATGATCGAGGAAAATGGAGGGTCCTGCAGTTTGGATACGGGAACCTTTAATAAAATGTTTGAGGTCCGGCATAACAAGGGAATTCAAGTCCGGGAATCGAAAGAAACCATGGTCTTTACGATCGGGGATATGCCCGTCAGCCCGGACGAGGCGATGCTGAACTGAAGCCGGTTTCTTTTTTGCGATTCGTCGCATACCGTTTGCCAGGGGGACGTCTTATGGGTGATAAACTGCAAATGAATCTGGAGGAGTTCATGGCGGGGTTGGTCCGGCGCAATCCCGGCGAACCCGAATTCCACCAAGCCGTATGCGAAGTTTCCCAAACGGTGATTCCCTACATCAACCAGCATCCCAAATATATCCGCTCCCGCATTCTGGAGCGCATGACCGAGCCGGACCGGACCATTATCTTCCGCGTGTGCTGGGAGGATGACGAAGGACGCATCCGTGTCAACCGCGGCTACCGGGTCCAGTTCAACAACGCCATCGGCCCCTACAAGGGCGGCATTCGTTTTCATCCCTCCGTCAACCTGAGCATTTTAAAATTTCTCGGTTTCGAGCAGACCTTCAAAAACAGCCTGACCACCCTGCCCATGGGCGCCGGCAAGGGGGGCGCCGATTTCAACCCCAAGGGAAAATCCGAACGCGAAGTCATGCGCTTCTGCCAGGCCTTCATGACCGAGCTCAGCAAATACATCGGCGCCAATGTCGACATCCCCGCCGGGGATATCGGGGTGGGGACCCGGGAAATCAGTTTCATGTTCGGCCAGTACAAGCGCCTGCAGAATGAATTCGCCGGCGTGCTTACCGGCAAGGCTCTGGAGTACGGCGGCAGTCTGGTCCGTAAGGAGGCCACCGGCTATGGATGCGCCTACTTCATGGAGGAGATGCTCAAGCACAAGGGCGATGGGTTGCAAGACAAGGTGTGCCTGATCTCCGGTTCCGGAAACGTGGCCCTGTACACCGCCGAAAAACTGCTTCAACTGGGAGCCCGGGTGGTGACGCTTTCGGATTCCTCGGGATTCGTCCATGACCCGGAGGGATTAAACGAGGAGAAAATGGCTTATCTCATCGAGCTCAAAACCTTCAAGCGGGGCCGCATTTCTGAATACGCGAAAGAGTTCAAGTGCAAATTCTATCCCGATAAAAAACCGTGGGCTCTTGCGTGCGACCTGGCGTTTCCCTGCGCCACGCAGAACGAAATCGGTGAAAAAGATGCGAAAGACCTGGTCAAAGGCGGTTGCCAGGCCGTGGCGGAAGGCGCGAACATGCCGACCGTGGCCGAGGCCGTCAAGGTGTTTCATAATGCCAAAGTCCTGTTCGCTCCCGGCAAAGCCTCCAACGCCGGCGGGGTCGCGGTTTCCGGAATGGAAATGACGCAAAACACCATCCGCATGGCCTGGGGACAGGAGGAGGTGGACCTCCTTCTACGCAGTACCATGAGAGATATCCATCAGATGTGCATCAACTTCGGCGCGGAAGAGGGTTATATCAACTATGTCAAAGGCGCCAATCTGGCGGGATTCAAAAAAGTAGCCGACGCGATGCTGGCCTATGGTGTGGTTTGAGAACGACCGAACCGGCGATATTCGCCCCGAACAACACGTGCTCCTGCTGTTCCAGCAGTTTGAACGACTCGTAGAGGATGGCTCCGATGAATCCCCCTATCCCTACCCACAAAACAATCACACGTTCACTCCCCTCAGGCGCGTTCCCAAAGAACCATTTTCCACGTTATATACACGGTTCTTCCACGCGGGGAAAGAAATTTGATGACTCCTCCCGGAGGGTCTTCGCAAGGTTCAGCGGAAACTTTGCGGTGAATACAGCCGTGCAAACAAATAGGCGATGAAGCGGGCCGCTCGATGGAAGGGGTTTTCCGGGCCGGGCACGGGGCGCACATGAATAAACCGCATACCGGCGTCGATGGCCCCGCCGTCGGTGATGTAGTTGTCGCCGATCATGCACACCGTCGCCGGGTCGTCCAATTGCAGGGTTTTTTTCATGGCGATCTCGAAGCCGCGCGGGTCGGGCTTCGGCGGGACTCCGGTGACGATGGCGACGCCTTCAAACGCCTCGAACCGGTCTTCCCAGGCGTTGGTATAGATGGCCACCTGCAGGCCGCTTTGCACCATCTTGTGGACATGGACGCGCACCGAATCTGAGAACACCCGTGTGTGGTGCGGCCCCAGCGTCCCGTCAGCATCCAGCAGAACCCCTCGAATGCCGTCCGCCACCAATGGGCCGATAGGCACGTCCTCAAACCGTTTGACGGCCCGGTAGGTATTCAGGCGGGCCGGGGAAAAGGGCAGGGCCAGAAAGCGCTTGATTTTGACCCACTTCAGGCCTTCGCGCGGGGCGCTCGATGGTGTAGAGGACGGGATCATGGTAGGCAAACCTCGGGTGGGTGAAGGGCCGCCCCCGATTATAGCAGACCTCGTTTAACTTTAATAATTTCAATAAGTTTGATGATAGCCAGCGCCTCCCTTCACATTGAATTCAGTCCCAGCGCATGGTATATTGTTTAATTGTAACTAGGTGTAAATATTACAGGCCTGAGGTTCTCCACCGTTTCCGCCTCAGGTCAATTTTTAATGGATTCAGGGAGAACCCCCGTGCGACCAGCGATTCAATTTTCCTGCCGGGTTACCGTCCTGATGTTAGCGGTGTTGTGGCTGTGCCAGACTCCCTTATCGGCTGCAATTTACAAGTGGAAAGACGATCAGGGGAAAGTTCATTTCACCGATGATAAATCCAGGATTCCGCTGAAGTACCGGGGGCAAATCGAAAAATTCAAGGGCGTGGTGGAGCCTTCCCAAGGAGAATCCGGCGCATCGGCGGCTCCCGAGACGGGTTCGGATGAAGAGGCCGCTGGGGAAGAAACCCCACCCGCCGGGGATGGCGAACAGGCCTCCAAACCTCCTCCAAAATCCAAATACACCAAAAAACAGATCGCTCTCCTCAA
>CAYPKH010000259.1:0-3501 GCA_964411245.1 uncultured Nitrospina sp. | reverse complement strand
CGCCTTTCTATTTCTTTTCGTCTTTGTCGAAACCTCCCGGGCGGCACCGCAATATCCTCAGCGCATCATTTCCATGTCGCCCTCCATTACCGAAACCCTGTTCGCCCTGGGTGTGGGCCACCGGGTGGTGGGGGTCACCGATTTCTGTTCCTATCCCAAAGAAGCCTGCGCCCTCCCGAAAATCGGCGGCCTGCTGAACCCCAGCATCGAGGCCTGGATCATGCTCAGGCCGGATTTGATCATCCATCAGGACGACAGCCACAAACTGCGCATCAACGCGCAGAATCTGGGTATCCGGACCCTCGCCGTGTCCATGACCCGCCTGCAAAATATTTTCGAAACTATCCATACCTTGGGCAAAGTACTGGGATGCGAATCCGCTGCACAAGCGCTCACTCAAAAATTACAATCCAGGATTCAGCGCCACCGGGCCCGCCTGAGAAACGTCCCTGAAAAAAAGACCCTTTTGTTACTGGGTGACGGCAGCGATCCGGGCGCCGCCCTGTATGCGGTGGGCCGCAGCACCTTCCTCGGAGAACTGCTGGAGTTGGCCGGCGGAACCAATATTATGACCGATCCCAAATTGAATTATCCGAAAATTTCCAAGGAGTTCATTCTGCGCCACTCTCCGGAAGTGATCATCGAGGCCGGACCCGATGCGAACCTGTCTCCCGAAGAGAAAAAGAAAAAGCTCGAACAGTGGCAACGGTTTCCCACCCTGACCGCCGTTAAAAATGAAGATATTTATTTCATCGGAGCGGATTACATTCTCATTCCCGGTCCCCGTTTTCTGAATATCCTCGATCATTTCGCCCGGGTGCTTCATCCCGAAGTGTTTAAGGATTGATGCCATGACGACCGAAACCCAAACCACCACGGCCTTGATCGAAACCCAAAGCCTGACCTTCGCTTATGCACAGGAACCGGTTCTGAGCGATGTCTCGATTCGGTTTCAGCCGGGAGAATTCATCGGCGTCATCGGGCCGAACGGATCCGGCAAATCCACCCTGCTCAAATTGATCGGTGGCATTCTCCCCGCCCCTTCCGGCACCGTTTTTTTCAAAGACCGGGAACTGTGCCGGTACAAAAAGAAAGAATTGGCCGTTGCCATCGCCTGGATTCCCCAAGACAAGCAAATGGCCTTTCCCTTTAAAGTGATCGACATCGTGCTGATGGGACGCCACCCGTATCTTTCGCCCCTGTCGTTTGAGGGGGAAGACGATTACCGGATCGCACGGGAGGCCATGAATCAGACCCAGGTTCTGGAGTTTGCCGCGCGGAGTTTCAACGAAATCAGCGGTGGCGAAAAACAGCGGGTCATGATCGCCAGCGCCATCACGCAAAAACCGGAGGTGATGCTGCTCGACGAGCCAACCTCCGCGCTCGACATCAAGTATCAGATGGAAATTCTGAGCATCCTGAAACAGCTCAACGAGCGGGAAAACAAATCCCTCATGCTGGCCATGCACGATCTGCACCTGGCTTCGAAATTCTGCAAACGGCTGGTTCTCCTCAAACAGGGCCGCGTGTTTTGCGAGGGCTCTCCGGCCGAAGTGTTGAAAAAGGAAATCCTGGAAGACGTGTACGAAGTGAAAGTAAAAATCTTTAACGATGACGAAGACGGCAGTCTGCTGGTCGTGCCGGTGGCCTCATGAACGAGTTGGAACCATCCGCCATGAATCCCAGGAAATTCGCCGGGGGCATCGGGCTGTTCTTTCTGATCTTCATGGCGGTCCTGGCGGTCGCACCCCTGATCGGCCCCACCTCGATCGATCTCGGAAAAGCCCTGTCCGGCGGCTTCAATGCCACCGACAACGTGGACGCCGATATTCTGTTTCTGGCCCGCATTCCCCGCATCCTTCTGGGAGCGGTGACCGGCGCGGCGTTATCGGTCACCGGTGCGGTATTTCAGGCACTTCTACGCAACGATCTCGCGGCCCCGTTTACCCTCGGGGTTTCCAGCGGCGCGTCCCTCGGCGCGGTGATCGCCATCAGCCTCAATCTGAACTTCACCGTTCTGGGAATTTCCACGCTGTCTATTGCCGCGTTTGCGGGAGCCCTGGGCACCATGTACCTGGTATTCGGCTTGGTTAAAACCCGGCACGGCGATTTCCCGACCTCCGTCCTTCTGCTGGCGGGAGTCACCGCCAATTTCTTTTTCGCGTCGATGGTCATGTTCATCCATTACATGGCCGACTTCAGCCAATCGTTTCGGATCGTCCGCTGGCTGATGGGCGGCCTGGATATCACCGATTACCAGACCGTGTGGTCCATTTGCCCCTTTGTGATTGTGGGCATCGGCGGCCTCATTTACGTCTCGCGCGATATGAACCTGATCAGCGCCGGGGTGCAATCGGCGGTGAGCCGGGGGGTCGATGTGGTACAGACTCAGAAGATCGGTTTCATCCTGGCCTCCCTGATTACGGGAACGGTCGTGGCGATCAGCGGTCCCATCGGCTTTGTCGGGTTGATCGTACCGCATATCGTGCGCCTGATGATTGGGCCGGACTTGCGTTTGCTGATCCCCGGCTCCATGTTTTTCGGCGCGAGTTTTCTGATCCTGTGCGACACGGTGGGACGCACCCTGATCGCCCCGGCGGAGATCCCGGTGGGCGTCATCACCGCCATGCTGGGCGGTCCATTTTTCATCTGGCTTTTAAAGCGGCAACAGAAGAGAGGGGCCCTATGACCGCCAAAACATTGATGATTCAGGGGACCGGTTCCGGGGTGGGCAAAAGCGTCATCACGGCCGCACTGTGCCGTACCTTTTACCGCGAAGGTTATAAAGTCGCTCCGTTCAAAGCCCAGAACATGTCCCTTAACTCCTATGTCACCGAGGACGGCGGGGAAATCGGTCGCGCCCAAGTGTATCAGGCCGAAGCCTGCGGCATTGCCCCACACGTTGCCATGAACCCGATTCTGCTCAAACCCAGCGCGGATAATAACTCGCAGGTCATCGTCATGGGCAAGGTGGTGGGCCAGCGCAACGCCAAGGATTATTACGCGGACCGCCCCAGTTTTGTAAAGGAGGTCGGGCAGGCGTTCGATACTTTAAAAAATAAATACGAACTCATCATCATGGAAGGTGCCGGATCGCCTGCCGAAATCAACCTGCGCCGGCACGATATGGTCAACATGGCGATGGCGGAAATGGCCGACGCGCCGGTTCTGATTGTCGGCGACATCGACCGCGGCGGCGTGTTTGCCTGGATGAAGGGTACCCTGGACCTGCTGACCAAAGCGGAACAACAACGCGTTCGCGGATTCATTATCAACCGGTTCCGCGGCGACCTCGATCTGCTGAAACCGGGCATCACCCAATTTGAAGACATGACCGGAAAACCGGTGCTGGGGGTAATTCCCTTTGACGCTGAATTGTTTGTGGACGAAGAGGACGCCATTCCCCACCACAGTTCGCCGTGGGTCAGCAGTGAACGGGGCATGGTGGACGTGGCCATCGTTCAATTGCCGCACATCGCGAACTTCACGGATTTTTCGCCT
>CAYPKH010000258.1:0-3508 GCA_964411245.1 uncultured Nitrospina sp. | reverse complement strand
TACCAAAGCCAGGGCGAAGGGTAAAATAAATCCCAATACCATTTGGCCCAGCATGGGGATCCATTTATTGATCCCTGTCACTTCAACCGCCTGTGCCACCCCGCCGGCAGTCAGGGAATGGCGCAGGGCGCTTAAATCCGCCGCGATATGGTCGCGCATGAAAGCCAGGGCCGCTTCTACACAAGCCAGAGTCAACAGAAAGGAGAAAGAAAACATGGCCATGCGGATTCGCAGTTTGTCATCCAAGGCTCCGATCACCGGAAACATGTGCGTAAACCGTAATGCTTCCATCATAAAAATCCCTAGAAATATTTCCACCAATATGATGACCAGAGCGGCGAATTCGGAAACCTTGAATGCGCCGATGCGCGCCGTGGCACCGACCATTTCGGACATCGGCAGAGCGATCAAATTGAAGTTGATAATGACGCCGCCAATGGCGACCATAACGGCCAGCAGAGAATAGGAAAATTGAATGGTCGCGGAGGATTTGAGCGAACGCTCCGCTGATTTCGACCCACTGAGAATCTCTTCGTATTTCTCCATATGTTTGTCGATTTCCTTGGAACGGTCGATCAGCCTTCGGACGGTTTTCCCCGTTTCCTCAATGGTGTTGGATAAACGCCGCCAGTAAGGACGCATCCCTTGCAACAGCCTGTGCCGTTGCGCCACCGACTGCCGGAACTCAGAGGTCACCTGTTTTTGATGTTTTTCAGAGGCGTCGTGAATACTGGCCAGGATATTAGCCGTCAGCGGATTGCTTTTGTGGTTTACTTTCAGCTTGGCCACCGCTTCCACGGCTTCCACCCATTCCGGCGGCGGCGGCAACACTTGACCGCTCTTCTTATAGTCATCATCGATATTCGAAATCTGATCGGACATTAACCGCTGGAGGGCGGGATATTTTCCCAGATCACGTTCCACCATTGTGTTCACCCGGAAAAATTCGCGCTCAATTTTCCCTTCCACTTCTTCCTTACCCAACTGGAGAAGAACATCTCTATTGCGCTCCTTCAGCTTTTTGGCTCCTTGTCCCAGAGACCGTGAGGCAATGCGAAACATCGAATAAATCATTCCCATCAGCTGGGTGATCACATAGTGAATGGATGACCGCATCATATACAAGGCTGCCATCACCAAAATCACCAGGATCAACAAGGAAACCCCCGGTTGATTGGGGAAAAACATCCATTCTTTTAAGCTTGAATTAATACTTTCCATTGATTACTCCCGGGAGGCCAATAAATTCACGACCTGCTCTTAAATTTACCGTGCTCCAAAATTTCGGCTGTTCGGTTGACCATCAAAAACTCCTCTAATTGCCTTGGTTAAGTTGCAAACCATGTGCCAACCGGCAACCGATTTTTAAAGAAATACAAGCTGTTGATTTATATAGTTTAGGAGCAGGCTTCGGGTAAGGCAAGGTTTTTCTATTTGATGTTTTTCATGCCCCCGTATGAAAAAATGCACTAAGTTGGATAAATTTGTTTAATTTTTCTTAATTCGGACAGGATATCTTTCTAAAGACCAGAATCAGAAAGGTAATCCGGGAGGGGCACCGCGATGGGCTCTCTTCCTTAATATAAGTGATAAGGGAAGGGGGCCATCAAACCCCCGGCCCTTCAACATGCCGTACCCGTAAGGGAGGGGAAACGCTTAGCCCTTCAGCAGATACATGATGTAGCGTTCCTCGCGCTGATCGAAGGGAAAAGTTTCCTGAGGCTGGCGGTCATAATCGAACTCCGCCAGCCACATGATTTTCTGGGGCGCGCCGCCGCATTGGGTCTTCGCATTGGGGAAGGTGAAATTGCGCAGCCGGACCCGCAGACAAAGGGTCAGGAAGACGGAGGAGGGCGCCGTTTGGCCGCTTCTTCAGCCAATTCTTTTTCGAACCGCTTGAGCTCCGCCTCGGGAATGCGGACATGGAAACTGAAATAGTTATCGGCCCGGTTTTTCATGGTGCGCAGAATCTCGACATACTTTCCGAACCGTCCGGACAGCTTCTCCATCACATCGGACAATCCGGAGCGGCCGCCTTTGATCGCTTTCAAATGAGCGGCGGCAGAATAATAGTAGGTTTCTCCCTTGTCGAAATACGCGTGGCCCAGCAGATTGGAATCGGGATGGAACAATCCGAGATTGAGCAACAAAAAATCGGCGTTCACCTTGTAGGCCAGGTACTTTTTGGAACGGTCTTCGAAATCGATGGCTTCCTGTCCGATGTCCGACTCGATGCTCACCAGATATTTGTTGATCAGGGGAAGGGTTTGGGGATGCGCCAGTTCCGCCAGAGTGAGGGTGATGTACTGGTTCACATCCTCATCGTACTTCAGATCGTTTTCTTTGACGGCCGTCCAGTTGCGTTCCGGCCATTCGGCGCCGCGGCCCAACTCGAAAATGGGATCGTACCCCTCATTAGATTCGGTTCCGCCATGGATGCGGGCACTTAAAAACTGGTCGGAAAAATACGACTCGGTGGTCTCGATATCCTGTGTATCCAGATGCGTGAACTTCATGGCTCCACCCTTTCCAAACCCCCATTAACAAAAGAGCTGACGGGCAAATCTTATATTCAATGAAGTATTACTATTAGTATAAAGAATCCCCAACCGGTGAAAAGCTTTTTTTGCGCCTTTTTTCAAACTTGTTGGCAGTCGGTTCAAGTGAGTGCCAGAAGGGATGGGTTCTTCAGGTGGGATTTCATGATCCATGAGATTCAAATTAACACTCGAATATTTTCCAGTTTTATTTATAATCCCTTTATTTGAAATCTGTGCGGCCCAGATCGCAACCCATGATTCCCCACTTTCCGGAAGGGGGATAAAGGATTTGCATGTCCAAACCAATGATCCGGATTTTTGTTGTGGGGCTATTCCTGATCCTCGCGGGGTGCGAGGGTGGGGGCAATGGCGGCGAAGACCCGGTGGTTCCCGCCGGAGTCACCGATCCAGCGGAGCTGACTCAACGGGCGTTTCAAAAGCAGGAAATCGGCGCCTATGAGGAAGCCGTAGAAATTCTGAACCGGGCCCTGAAAATCGATCCCAAATTCGTCCCCGCCCATTACCGGATGGGTAGGGTCTACCAGGAATGGGACCGGCGCCAGGAAACCATCGCCGCCTATCAACAGGCGCTGCAACTCGACCCCAAACATATCGACGCCCGCCTGAGGCTGGCCGCGGCTTACGGCAAGTCCTTTAAAAACGAACTGGCGATCATGGAATACGAAAAAGCGGCCGAGTTGAAACCGTCGGACCCGGAAATTCAATTCAAAATCGCTCTGGAATACTGGTATCTCCAAAAACTGCCGGAAACCGCGGAGCACTACCGGAAGGTCATCGCGTTGAACCCCGATCACCTGCAGGCGCACCTGAACCTGGCCAGCGTTTACGAAGGCCTGAAGGAATGGGACAAAGCCCTGAAAGAAATCGCCATCTCCCTGCACCTCGGAAAGCAAACCGGGAACCCGCAGGCCATTTCTATTGCCGAAAACAAGCTTCTCTTTTTAAAG
>CAYPKH010000257.1:0-3522 GCA_964411245.1 uncultured Nitrospina sp. | reverse complement strand
CTCCTCGTAATCCAGATCCAGCTCCCCGAACGCCCGTTCCAGAAAATCCCGGATGGTGTGCATCCGGCCGGTGGCGACGACGTAGTCGTCCGGGTTGTCGGCGGTCAGCATGGCGTGTATGGCGGCTACCGTGTCTTTTGCGTAACCCCAGTCGCGTTCCGATTCGATGTTGCCCAGCCGCAGTTCGCTTGCCAGCCCCAGTTTGATTTTCACCGCGGTCGAAGTGATTTTGCGGGTGACAAACCGGGTGCTCCGGCGCGGTGATTCGTGGTTGTACAATATTCCGGTACAGGTAAACAGTCCCTGGTGCTCCCGGTAGTAACGGATCAAGTCGTGCCCGATCACCTTGGAAACGCCGTAAATCGACCGCGGGTTGAACGGCGTGTTTTCATTCTGAGGCGCCTCCGGGGCATGGCCGAACATTTCCGACGATCCCGCGAAAAAGAATCGGCAGTCCGGCGCATGGGCTTTCAGAGCCAACAGCAGGTGGTGGGTGCTCTGGGTGTTGGATTTTAAAATGGCCGATTCGTCCTCCAGCGAATGGAACACAAACGTTTCGGCGGCAAGGTGGTAGCATTCATCCGGTTGGATCGATCGAATGAGGTCTTCCAGATCGCGGGTCTCCTCCAGGTGTCCGGCATGCAGGTGCAGCCGGTCGCGCACTTTCTGGATTCGCCAGAAGGAGGGGTCCGATGCGTCACCGGCCCCCGGGCGGATCAGTCCGTGGACTTCGTAGTCCCGTTCCAGGAGGTACTCGGCAAGATAACTGCCGTCCTGTCCGGTGATTCCTGTGATCAACGCTCGTTTCATTTCGTTCAGGCGGATGGGCGGTGTTCCCGGCTGCCCGGCCCCGGTTTACGAATCGTCGGACCGTTTGCAGATGAACAATTGGATATCCCCGAAGCTGAATGGAATCATGATATTCCTGAGCGGGGTTTTAACGAAAGCGTCTCCCAGAAATTTCGCTCCGAATACGCCCAGCGCATCGAGTTTGAAAAAAAAGTATTCCAGCGTAATGATGTGGGTGTACTTCTGGTGATGCACCAGCTCCAGGCCGGCCTTGTTCAACAATTGACTCATGGCGTCCAGCGTGAAGTAGAACAGGTGCATGTCCATGTACCAGGGCCACCGTTCCTTCATGATTTTCGGGTACCAGTTATCGATGTAGAGGGTGGAAAACGCGAACACCCCGCCCGGCTTCAAACGGGAATGGATCCGTTTCATCTCTTCCACCGGATGCGGCAGGTGTTCCATCACGTCCCACATGGTGATGACATCGAAGGGCCCTTCCTCCGCCGGCAGGTCCCTGAGAGCGCCCTGAAACACCCGTTCCTGCATCACCTCTTCGGAATACCGCGCGGCCCATTTCGAAGGCTCGACCCCGAGCGTTTCAAACCCGTTTTCGTGCGCCACTTTGAGAGCAACGCCGCAATAGGATCCGATATCCAGCAGTTTGCCGGACGCGGGCAGGCGGGGTTTGATCTTTTTAAAATTGTAGCGGAAGGTTTTGAAGCGCGAATCAATGTTTTTCAGATAAGTCGGGTCTTCCACGTCCGAATAAAAATCGAGAAGCTTCTCCGCATCGTGCCGGGTTTCGTTGAACACCAGGCCGCAGTGCAGGCACTTCAGAATCCTCCCGTGGGTGCGGTGACCCGCGCTGGTGCACTGGTAGATCGAGGCGTTTTCATTCTCCGCGTATTTGGCCGGGAACATTTCCATGTGAAACAGCGAATGGCAATTTTCGCAGGGCGGGTCCTTTTCGGTCTGCGCGCTCGGTTGGTACACCGCAAACGGAATGACGAACAAGCGCCGGTAAAACAGGCGGGAGATATTGTAGATCGCCTTGAAAATCTCGCGTTTGGAAATCTTGGACGTCCCCGCGCGCCGGTCCTCGAAATGGATGGGAAACTCCGCCAGTTTGCGTGTCGCCAGCCGGACCACGAAAATGGATTCCATGAAGAAGGAATAACCGTCCGACCAGATGGAGTTCAAATCCATCTGCTTGAGCAGGTCCACGGAAAACCCGCGGTACGAGGTCGTGGCTTCATGCGTCGGGATGCCCAGCAGATACCGCGCCAGCGTGTTGGCGGTTCGGCTGATCAGGGTGCGAACCAATCCATAGTCGCACCGGCCGCCCTTGGCATACCGCGAACCGATCACGAAGTCGTTGTCCTCCAGCAGTTGCTTCATGATGGTGAGGTATTTTGGGTTATGGGAAAAGTCCGCATCCATCGTGATAAGATGTTCGTAGTTATGATGCAACGCATATTTCATCGCCAGCAGGTGAGCCGTACCGAGGCCCAGTTTGGAGGGACGGTGGACGACATGGATGTGCGAATTTTCGGCGGCCAGCCGGTCCAGAAGGGGGCCCGTACCGTCGGGCGAATGGTCGTCAACGATCAGGATGTCGGCATCCGGCAGGTGGCAAAAAATTTCATTGAGGAGAGTTTCAACGTTGTCGGCTTCGTTGTACGTCGCGGTAAAAACCAGGGTTCCGGGCATGGAATCGGACTTTTGGGAAACAGGGAAATGGGGGTGTTTGGGACCAGGCGCGCCCCTCCACGGCCTGCAATGTCTGTCTTTTCATTATAGGGCAACTTTGGCCGAAAACCGCTTTAATTTCAGGAGGGTTTGAGAAGTGAACCCGGGGAGTGGACAGCGGCCGGAAGGTCACCGGCTGAGGCAATAATTCAGGGTAATATCCCACGCCGGCGGAGTGATGCCGAACGCGGCCCGCAGTTTTTCGGTGGAGAGGACCGAGTTGGCCGGACGGCGGGCGGCGGTGGGATACTCCGACGTGGAAATCGGAATCAGTTTTGTATCCCGCGTGGTGGGGGAGGCCTCCACAATGGCCTTGGCGAATCCGAACCAGCTGGTCTGCCCGGTGCACACCAGGTTGTACAGACCGGAGGCTTGCTCAAACCGGGAGAGGTCTCCCGGCGAATGTTCCGGCAACACCTGCGTCAACACATTGGCCGTCGTCTGGGCGATGGTCCGGCACCAGGTGGGCGATCCGACCTGATCGTCCACGATTTTCAGTTCATCGCGCTCCTTCGCCAACCGCTGGATGGTGAGCAGAAAGTTCTTGCCCTGCAAACCGTACACCCAGGCGGTTCGGAAGATCAGGTGCGGCAGACCTGCGGATCGGATCGCCTCATCCCCAGCCAGCTTGGTGCGCCCATACACACTCAGCGGGTTCGGCGCGTCTTCTTCGGTGTAAGGTCCGGGCTTGTTGCCGTCGAACACGTAATCGGTGGAATAATGCACCAGCGCCGCGCCCTGCCGTTTCGCCTCTTCCGCTAGAATCGCGGGCGCGGTGCCGTTGACCGCCAGCGCCAGCTCTGCTTCCTCTTCCGCTTTATCAACCGCGGTGAAGGCGGCGGCATTGACGATCACCTGAGGACGAACCTCGCGGAGGGTTTCACGGATGCGGTCCGTCTGCGTCAAATCCAGATCGTCTTCGCCGAGGATCACCAGTTTTCCCAGCGGTTGCAGCAGGGCGGACAACTTGCCACCCACCTG
>CAYPKH010000256.1:0-3524 GCA_964411245.1 uncultured Nitrospina sp. | reverse complement strand
CACCACATGGTACAATATATCTCTGCTAAAAAAAACCGGCGAAGAAGGCCGAAGAATTGGCAAATATTCCCAGCACGCCATCAGCGGCATTCCTTGTTTAGGTGGCGAGAAGGCTTCCCGCAATTTAAAAATCCGCGTCGCTTATTCTATTATTGGCCGCCATACGCCCATGCCCGATCCCACTAGGTTTGATTTTAAGAATACCCGCCACTCGGTGCTGCAGGCGTATTTTGAATTCTTAAGATAAAGTTTTATCTCTACTTAAACAAATCCTCATCCCCGTCGGCAGGGCAGAAGATGGACTGGAACCCATCGCCGTGAGTAAATACTTTGCCGCCACGGCAATCCATATCCGGGGACGGCACCCACTTTTTGATGCCGCCATGGTCGTCCTGCAGGGGCAGGTAATATTTAAGATATTCATCTTTGGTGCTGAAATGGTATTTCGCAGGAGCCTCCGATTCGTTGGAACAAGCGCCCAGCACAAACAACATCAGGACCACGGGGATAATCGTTTTCATAACTTTCCTCCATCCAAAAGATTTCCTCCCATTTCTATTAATCAGGATAATCGTTTTTTCAATTTCCGCATTCCATTTAATGACCTAAGGGAGGGGTTTGCGGTGGGAATTGTGGCTGACTCGTCCAAAATGGGTGGGATCAATCCTCGGCCAGGTCTTCGGACAAGTCGGCGATCAGCCTTAGCGCGCCCAGGACACGGAGGCGTTCGTCCTGATCGGAGGCTTCGAGCCAAGCCTGACAACCGTTCTGTTCCAGAATGGTTTTTGCGGGCCGGCTGTCTTCCAGATGGCCATCCAGATTCTTGAGACAGGCAATGTCGTTCCGGGCCTGCACGGCAATCTTCTCAAAATGTGCGGGCTCCTGAATATACTGGAAGGTGTGGGCGGATTCCGGCAATTGCTGCGAAAGCTCCGCTAAAATGGAGTGGGCGCTCACTTGGATTCTCCTATCGGACACCTGTCAGGTAAAAGGTGCCGGGACGCCGCGGTGTTCGGGACCGGCGTCTTCCGTCCGGCTTTTCTCATTTTCGATGCATCGAGTCGCGCGCCGCCACGAGACGATTCTTCAGGGAAACAGCCCAGGGTTCCTCCCGCCCCGCTAAAATTTCCTCGGCCCGGCTCAGGTAGAGACTCACGCGTTGCGGGTTTTCCAGACGCGTATAGGCATCCCCCAGGTCCGCCAGGATATGGGCTTCTTCTTTTCTGTTTTCCAGGTACCTCGCCGCGTCCAGAGCCGCTTCAAAAAATTCGGCGGTCTGCTCCAGTTCTCCCAGTTTTTGATAATTCAACCCGATGCCCACCAGCATTTCCAATTCCTTATCATGGTTGTTGAATTCCCGGTAAATCACCAGCGCTTTGAGATAACATTCGATGGCTTTGGGAATTTGATCCTGCTTGACATAGACATATCCGAGGCCGTTGTAGGCGCTCCCGATGAAAATACGGTGGCCTTTGGAATCGGCGCGCAATAGTTGTTCCTGGTAATACGATTTTGCGGTGTCGATATCTCCCAAAATGGCCGAGGCATCGCCCAGGTTCGCCAGCAAGCCGCATTCATCCTCCACATCATCGATCTCTCGGACGATTTCGAGTTGCTCCCGAAAATATTGAATGGCCCGCTGGGTTTGACCCAGGTGGCTAAACGCCAAACCCAATGCGGCCAACGCCTTCTTTTCACCCACCCGGTCGCCGTTGCGGCGCGCTTCCTCAAGATTAAACCGCTCCGACTCAACCACCCGGCGCAATTCCAGGGCTCCGGAAAACTCCAGCCCCAACCCCAGGGGCCGAAGAGGCTTGCCCTCGGAATCGGTCAGGTCCCGGTAATTTTCAAAAATGGATTGAGATAATTTTTGCTCCACCTGTTTCTTAAATTCCAGTTCTTCATCGATATCTTCGAGCAGTCGGTGCAGATCTTCCGACCAGAAGGCATGTCTCAACCGATAGGATTTGCATTCCAGCAACCGTTTCAGGGCGCCCGGCGCACTTTTCTTTTCCGGAAGCACGGCATCATCGATCAGCAGCGGAACGATCAACAAATTCATATTCATTGCCGAAACGATTTCAAAACGGATGCGTTCATGCAACAGGCGGTCGCCAATGGGTCCATCCGACCTTTCTGAAGCTGACGATTCTTCTCCAATCACTACGAACAGGGCATCACAATGCGCCAGGCTGTTTTTGATTTTTTCCGGGACGAATCCGTCACGCTCACTTCCTAACACGCATTTCCCTTCCAGGAACGTTTCGCACTCGGCGGCTATTCTTTCAACCACCGGTTCGGATTTGCGGGAAACCCAACTGAAATAAAAAGTCGGCATTTTGAAACCGGATTAAGATACGGGATGGACTTCAATACAATCTTCTATTTTTTTCTCTTGACTCAGACGATGGACGATCTCCTCTTTCAATTCATCACTGAATTCGTTGATGCCGCCATCGGCACACCCTTCAATTTTCCATTCATAGCCCTCAAAGAGGTTGCCGCCGTTGCACATGGCGTCAATTTCCTTAAGAGCTTCTTCTTTGGAATGGGATTTTAATGGGACCTCAAGATTGGTCTTCACTGGAATGTGAGCCACATTGAGTTCGAAATGTATCTTCGAACCATTCCAAAAAACGTGGTCCTCGGGTTCCTCCTGCTTCAGGCGTTCAAGGACATCGGCCTGCAACCTGGCGTTGAAATCGTTGATGCCGCCATCGGCACATCCTTCAATTTTCCATTCATACCCCTCAAACAGATCATCGTTTTCCATCATCCGGGTTACTTCCTTACACGCTTCTTCATTGGTGGTTCTGGATTTCAAGATCACTTCCAGGTTGGTGTAGACCGAAACATTGCGGACTTTTAATATATATTTTGAATGGGTTTCCATGGTTAGAATTTTCCTTTGTGGCGTTTTTCATGATGCCTTCCAATAAACGAATACCTACTATACAATTTAACCCAACCAGGGTCAGTCAAAATCTCTAACTCATTTATTTAGTTAAGGTTAGGGGTGGAAGGAGGCTCCAGGAAAATAGCCAAAACTATGCCGCCGGACCCCTATAGAATGTTTCCATACCGAGTCCTGCGGCGATTGGGTGGAGCTGAGAGGGAATTTTTACGGCTTCCATGGCGAGTGGGCGGACCCCCGACCTCTCGAATGCCATTCCGGTTACAATGATTTTTGATGGGTCCTGCTTGGCTCCTATTTTGGTTGTATCAGATTTTTCAAAATATTTCCCGGCGGGAATCCTGAAAATTGAACTCACACCTTAAAAAAATCTTTAACAAACAATCCTCGTTCCGGGTTACAATTTTAAGCGGGGAAACTTAAAAAATATTGATTAATATCGCATTAAAGTTTAACAGTCAAAAAGTTTTATCGCAGTAGGTGAACCCCATCTCATGAATGCCAGGCCCGCCATCGGGTAAGAGAAATCGGCGTAACTTCAATCCCTGGAATACTCCCTGTCCATCGTTCATATTTTTGTAACAACCGTTGTCGTTGGAGGACATATGGG
>CAYPKH010000255.1:0-3546 GCA_964411245.1 uncultured Nitrospina sp. | reverse complement strand
AGCAACGTTGCGCGCACCGCATCCTCCGGCAGGGGCGGTCCCACACCGGCGGCATGGCTCATCAGAATATTTTTTTGCAGCTGTTTGCCCTGGGCGCGGGAAATCGTGACATTGCTGAAGGCCCCGAACCCGGTGGTGATACCGTAGATGATCTTTTTCTCGCGCACCGCCTTTTCGATGATGGACCGAACCGCCTTCACTCGTTGTTTGGCTTCGGCGGATACCTTGACCGTCCGGCCGCCGTGCACGGCGGTAACCACGTCGTCCAATGTCAGTTGATCGCCGTTCAGGACCAGGGGTTTCATCGGGATGACTCCTTGACAGGCTTCAAACTCACGGCCAGTTCCAGACCGCCCGTCCTAGCAGATAAAAAATCAGGACGGTGATGGGCAACACGTACGGAACCAGGGGGAAGGCCGTCCCCACGACAAGAGTATATGAGGAAAACAGAATCCGCGCGGCATAAATCGCCGCCAGCACCACGACAAATTTCCTGAAACCGCGGTAAATGAATGCCGCCAGCACCCCGACAAAAATCATGAAAAAAACCAGAGAAACCACGGACTGAGCAGTGATGTTAAAGGACGGCACTTTCCAATACGCCAACGCCAGGTATACGATATTCAAGACGACGAAACCGCTGGCGGCCTGCTGATACCGTTGGAGGTTGACGGGGTACGATTGCGGTTCCGGCATGATGGACTCGATAAAGGGACGACCCGGCGGGCAGCCCGCGTGAGGGTCATTGTCTCCAAACCGATTGCAGTTTGGGAGGGGGTATGGTAGCTTTTCTTGTTTAGCAACCACCCTTTCCCACGACGCCATGGCCTCCGCCCAGGAACAACTTCAAATCATCAAACGCGGCACGTCTGAGATCATCGACGAAAAAGACCTGACCCGCGCTCTGGAGAAATCCATTAAAACAGGCAAGCCGCTTCGAGTCAAGGCCGGCTTCGATCCCACCGCGCCGGACCTGCATCTCGGCCACACGGTGCTGTTGCAGAAGATGAAACAGTTCCAAGACCTGGGCCACGAGGTGGTGTTTCTGATTGGGGATTTCACGGGAATGATCGGCGACCCCACCGGCAAATCGGAAACGCGGAAGAGCCTGACGCCGGAGGAGGTCCAGGACAACGCCAAGACCTACCTGGAACAGGTTTACAAAATCCTGGATAAAAACAAAACCACCATCATGTTCAACAGCGAGTGGATGAACAAATTTTCCTCCGCCGACATGATCAACCTGGCCGCGCGGTACACCGTCGCCCGCATGATCGAACGCGACGATTTCCAAAAACGCCTGTCCAACCACCAGCCGGTCTCCATACACGAACTGTTGTATCCCCTGATTCAGGGCTACGATTCGGTGGCCATGAAAGCCGACGTGGAACTCGGCGGCACCGACCAGAAATTCAATCTGCTGGTGGGGAGAGACCTGCAACGGGCTTACCAGATGAAACCGCAGAACATCATCACCATGCCTTTGCTGGAGGGAACCGACGGCGTCCAGAAGATGAGCAAAAGCCTCGGCAACAGCATCGGGGTCATGGACCCGCCAGGCGACATGTTCGGGAAGATCATGTCCATCTCCGACGATCTCATGTGGCGTTATTTTGAATTGCTGAGCGACATTGCCGCGAGCGATATAAAATCGCTGCGCGCCCAGGCGGAACAGGGAGAGATCAATCCGAAGCATGTCAAGATGCGACTGGGCAAGGAACTGGTGGCGCGTTACCATTCGGAAGACGATGCGGAACGGGCGGCCCGGGAATTTGAAAACGTGTTCAAGAACAAAAACCTGCCCACGGATATTCCCACGTTGAAAAGCTGGGGTGCGGAATCGCGCTGGATCGGGAAAGTGCTGGCCGACTCCAAGGTCTGCCCCAGCACCTCGGACGCCAAGCGCATGATCAAGCAGGGCGCCGTTTCGGTGGACGGGGAAAAGGTCACCGATGAAAACCTGGCCCTGAATGGCAATCAGGGGTACCTGATCAAGGTGGGGAAAAAACGTTTTCTGAAAATTACGACCTGAGCCGTCAGCGTTTGCTTCGAACCTTCTGCCCCGGAAAGAGTGGTTCGGAAGCGTTCAATACCACACCGGTCGAGGTGTCTTCCTGAATGGAGATGATCGCGATTTCGCCGATCACCTGGGGATTGATATCCTCTTCGTCCTCATCGATCGTCAGGGGATACGCATACACCTCGAAGCGGTCTCCCTGGTCCACGCCGTCGGCTTCCCCTTTATCGAGGTAGACCACATCGTTCAAAGTGAACATCAGGTTGTTGCCGCGGTTGGAGAGGATGTAACCGTTGATATCTTTTTTCGGGGGAATAAAATTAAACGCAATCAGGGGCGGACGCCGATCGGGAAAGGGAACGAGCAGGTCATCCACCCGGATCGGATTGAAAGACTGCTCAATGATCGTCTTGGAGGTGATGCTCGCCGTTTCGATGACCCGGATCACTCCCTTGACCTCGATCTGATTGCCCGCGATATCGGTCCTGAAAGCGAACGCATTGGAGTAATACTTGCCCTGATAATCGTTATCCATCAAATCCACCTCCCGGTCGAAGGTGAACGAAAATGTTTTCAGGGGATGGCGTACTTCATTATCTTGCGAGTACACAATGAGGCGGTCGCCCACCTCGACATCATCCTCCTGGCCGATATCGATATAAATGATGTCCAGAATTGACATGGCATCCTTCGAAATCATACCGCCCAGGGCTCTCGGGCCGCGGGTGCCCAGAACGGAACCGACTGGATCCATTTCTTCTCCGACATAGCCCGCCGTAAAATATTTGGAGTAAGGAACCAGCGTGATGGCATCATCCCCCAGGTCGCCGGTGGTCGAAAGTACTTTTTTCTTGGAAACGGTACCTGCCTTTTTGAACTGTTTCTTGCCCTCTTCAGAATCCTCAAAGGAAGATTTTTCATCTTTCCCGCCCAAGGTGCCGCTGCCCTGATCCAGGGTGTCCAGGCCGGGGACATTCTGCGCCACCTGAAACAGGGGTTGATCGGTCGTCTCGGCTGTCACCGGATGGCCGGACAGCATCCAACCGGTTAAAGCCACTAAGGTCAAGCCAAAGGATTTGTTCCAACGAGCCATAACCGAGCTCCTCCTTCAAATAGGTGGGCGAACCCTAAAAACAGTGCTTAGGCCCTTCTTTTTTAAGCCATTAGGGATAAACTCATGATAGCAAATTAACCCATTATGTAAACAGAAAAATTCGCCGAACCCACTGAAAACGAATGGAATAAACCCATCGTGACGGCCAATGGACCGCCCGGCCCCCTCTCTCTGCCCGGCCGAAAAATCTTCCCTTGACAACCACTTACCCGGATGAAATAATTGATGCTGATTTTCTGCAACATTTTCCTGAAATAAAAAACCAGTTTAAAATCAGTGGTTCATAACTGACAACGGCTTAGGCAATTGACATGAAACGAACCCATCAACCAAAAAATTTAAGGCGAAAACGCACCCAAGGGGTGCGGGCCCGCAACCCCACGGATGGCGGGCGCCTGGGTCTTGGATGCCGCCC
>CAYPKH010000254.1:0-3552 GCA_964411245.1 uncultured Nitrospina sp. | reverse complement strand
CTGCTCCTGCCGGGTCTGCTGGCCATCGGCCTGGTTCTTGGTTTCATGGGACCGGATGCCGGAATCCTGTATGCGCATCCCGACGACCCCGGCGGCCACGCAGGCCATAGCGATCACGGTGCGCAACCCAGCAAGACCATCGGCGCCACCGTGTACAAACATATGTGCACGTTCTGCCACGGCGAAGACGGCAACGGCGGGGGCAAGGCGATGGCCTACCTGTACCCGTGGCCGCGCGATTTCCGCAAGGGCGTGTTCAAACACCGGTCCACGCCGTCCGGTTCCCTGCCTCTGGACTCTGATATCTTTAAAACCATCAGCAAGGGCATCAAGGGAACCGCCATGCCGGCTTGGGGATCATCCTTGACCGATGACGAAACCTGGGCGGTGATCGAATACATCAAGAGTTTTTCTAAGCGGTTTGAAACCGAGAAACCCAAAAAACCGGTCGACCCCGGCCCCACGCCGCCCACCACTCCCGACGCCCTGAAAAACGGCGCGCAGATTTATAAGGAGATGCGGTGCGCCCGGTGCCATGGCACCGACCTCAAGGGCGGTGGAAAAATTGCCGGCGAACTGTACGATATCTGGGACCACCGGGTGTTTGTCTACAATTTGACCAATCCCAACATCAACAAATTCGGCTACAGCAAACGGGAGTTGTACCTGACCCTGACTACGGGTATCGACGGCACCCCGATGAAGTCGTTCAGCCACCTGACCGATGCCGAGCGCTGGGACCTGGCGGCTTATGTCCGGTCCAAAGTTCGGGTGGACGATCTCCAGAAAGCCGAATATGAAATCGACCTGTATTCCAAAAAGATCGATCAGGTAATCGAGAGCGACCCGGACAGCCCGTTCTGGAAAGATGTCCCCAGCCACGACATCCAATTGATCGCCTTAAACGCCCGCAAAAATCCGATCAACCGCGTGCGGTTTCAATCGGTGGTTAACGACAAGGAAATCGCCATCCGCGTGGTGTGGGACGACCCGATCCCCAACCGCACCGCCAGCCGCCATCAGGATTTCAAGGACGCCATCGCCCTGGAATTCGCGCTGGGCGACGTGCTGTTGCACACCCACGGCCACAACGAACCTTTTTTTGGCATGGGCAACCGCGCCAAGCCGGTCAATATCTGGCAGTGGCGGGCGGACTGGCAATCGGAAATCGAAACCAAAATAGAACTGGAATACGCTACCAAGGGCATGGGCATGGACATGGACGTCATGATTTTCGGTGGTGAGGTGAATCCCGTCGAGTCGCTCAACCCCTTCCGCGACGTGCCCATCGAGGAATTGAACGCCGAGGGTTTCGGCACCCTGACCCCGCAACCGAAGACCAAACAGAATATTATCGGCCAGGGCGTCTGGAAAGACGGCCAGTGGCGTGTGGTGTTTCGCCGGTCGTTGAAGTCGATCAGCAAGTGGGACGTCAAGTTCAACCGAAAACAGCCGATCCTGATCGCGTTCGCCGTTTGGGACGGACATAATCAGGACCGCAATGGTAGAAAGATGGTTTCCATGTGGCAACGGTTGAATTTACCTTGATCGAAACCCCGGGATGGGATATTAATACAGTACACTAAACACGTTTTTTCTCCGGTGACCGGATGGCCCTTGGGGTGTTCCGGCCGGATGCGTTTTTTATTAAGTTTTAATAGAGGTAGGTTCGATGTCTGAAGACCAGGATAAAACAGAAGAAGAAATAAAGAACGAGGCCCTCGAAGTGGCAGAGGAAGAAGTCGAGGAAGAGGAAATAGAAGAGGACGCCCTCACCGTAGAGGAAATGGACGAGATCGACGAAGTTGACCTTGAGGAGATGGAGGAAGAGGAGAAGGAAATCGGCGCCGTCATGGTGTGGGGCCAGGGCGATTTCTCCATGCGCGAGGCCAACCGCGGGGCGGACGACCCCGGCGACAACACCCTTTCCGAACCGCAATTTGTCTGCCGCTACGGCGATATGGTGTTTGTGTCCGACTGGGGCAACCACCGGGTCGTGGTCTGGAACCAGTTCCCGGAAGAAAACGGCGAGCCCGCCAGCATTGTGCTGGGACAGGAGGATTTTTCGGATAATCTGGAAAACCGCGGCATCACCACCACGCTGGACGAAATGACCTCCGGCCTCGGTGACGAAAACCTGGAAGGCTTCACCATCAGTAAACCGGAAGAGGACACCCTGTCGGGCCCGGCGGGCGTGTGCGTCATTGACGGAAAACTCTACGTCTCCGACAGCGGCAACCACCGCGTCCTGCGCTGGAACGGACTGCCATCCGATGACGGTGAAATTCCGGGCCTTGTTATGGGACAGGACAACCTGGAGTGCGGCGAAGCCAACCGGCGCGGCCTGGTCGGTTCCGGTTCCCTGTTTTTTCCCTTCAGCGTCCGCTCCGGAGACGATAAGCACGTTCTGGTGGCGGACAAGGACAATCATCGGATACTGATTTGGCAGAAAATCCCCTTCAACGACGGCTGGAACGCCGATGTCTGTCTCGGCCAGTTTGGCATGGACGAACGCGAAGCGAACCGCGGCGATTTCGACAACGTGACGCCCGAGACCCTCAGTTTCCCCACTTCGGTGTTCTACCACCCGGAAAGCGGCAGGGTGTTCGCGGTGGACCAGGGCAACAACCGCGTGCTGATCTGGAACAAACTGCCGTCGAACAACGGCGTGCCGGCGGATCTGGTGCTGGGTCAAAAGGATTTTTACAGCCGCGAGGTCAACGGCGGGTTGGGCGCCCAACGTTGCGATGCCGTCGGCATGTATTTTCCCACCGACGTGGTCTACGGACGCAAGGGACTGTTCGTGTCGGATTCCGGAAACAACCGCGTGCTGGTTTGGAAGGAAATTCCCACCGAGACCGGCCAGCCGCCCGATCTGGTCATCGGCCAGAACTCCTTCGTCGGACACAAATTCAACCGCGGCGGCGAGGTCAGCGAATCCACCCTGAACGATCCTTACGGCCTGTTTATCGACGAGGACCCGGAGGATGAAGAAGATACCGGCAAGCTCTACATCTGCGACCGCGGGAACTCCCGGGTAGTGATCTGGGAAGAGCTTCCGGAACCCAAAAGCGACCAGAAGCCGGAAGAGATCGACCATCCCACCATGGAGGATCCCGAATTGCTCATGGGCGAGGATGACGACTTCATGGATGACGAGGAAGAGGACGAAGAGGCCCCGAAAGAGTTGACCTGACGTTTAGCGAGTAAGACACATTACGGCGGGAACCCTGATACCCCTCAGGGCCCCGCCGTTTTTTTGTGCCGTTTTGCATGCTCCCCCTTGAAAAGAGGGTCGGGGGGATTCTTCCTTTGGGTGTTTATCCAGTTATCCCTTCTAAAGTTTTTATTTTGGTGCAGGGTTCACACGCAATAGGGCGGGATGCCTTCCTCGACCCATTGTCCCGCCTTTTCGGTGTTGAGGTGGGTGCGGTTTTTGTGGATGCCCGCTTCGATCTTCAGCCGCGACGCCTCGAACTTCGCTTCGATCTCCTGCGGCGAATCCTCGAACAGGTTGCCGAATGCGGGCAGGCATTTCAGGTTGCCGACGTC
>CAYPKH010000253.1:0-3555 GCA_964411245.1 uncultured Nitrospina sp. | reverse complement strand
GATGTGAATGCGCTGGTGAATTCGGTGGTGGAGAATGAGTTTACCGCCGAAGCGAAGAAGATTTTCAGCGAACCCAAAGTTATTCGTACCGTGGCGGATCTGGTGGATTTCATTCTGGAGCGCCTGCGGGAGATCATCCTCACCAAGCAGCTTCAAAAGCAAGCGCAATCCGAAGGCGAATCCGGAATCTCCTGAGCGGTTCCAATTGATGGTTCCTTTTATCCCCGTCCCTGCAGGATTTCCGAGTATTCCCTGAGCGAATCCACCTTATCCTCTTCGCCCAATTTCTGGTAGGCAATCACGAGGTTCTGGATCATCCGGGTCAGAATTTCGCGGTGGCTGACAGGGAACAGGTAATGAGGTTCGAATTTGATGCCGAATCCCTGCACCATTTCCGAACATTTTTCGGGGGTGAGGATGCGGCCCTTATGAAAGGGATCGAACAGGATCGGATCGGTCAATGAATTGTACTTGGCGATAAAATGGTAGGGCAGGCCGATGCCGACGATGGGGAGTCCCAGACGTTGTCCGATCAGAATGCATAATACGGAAAGGGCGATGGGGAGGCCGGTTTTGTTTTTCAGGACCGTGTCGAAATAGCTGTTGTCCGGATCGATGTAGTTGTCCTGATTGCCGTGAATTCCCCGTTGATGAAAAAGATAATCGGTCAACTTTTGAAGCACCCGGGCCGAAGGAGCCTGCGGGTCGATCTCCGGCGCCAGGCCGTCCGCCAGCCGGTCCAATTGTTGATGGACATGATCGCCGTCGGCGTTTGGATGGCCGAACTGCATAAGCAGGAGGACGCCCTGTTCCAGATCGATATCGTCTCCCGAGTGCTTCCGGGAGAGGTTGCGAAAAGCATCCGCCAGTTGGCGGGGAGCGATGCGGCCCAGAATTTCCAGGGCGCGGGTCTTCAGGGTCAGGTTTTCCTCGCGGCTGGCCATCTCCAGAAACGGCACCGCCTCGGTGCCCAGATCCACCAGCCGGTTGCCGACCTGGTCGGTCACAAACGGGTCGCGGTCGTCCAGCAGGCGAATCAGGGATGAAATTTCAGGAGGCTGGGGGCTTGTCATAATAAAGATTTTAGGAAATGGATAATAAAATCAAAACCGGGGTCAGAATAGCACGGGGCCGGTGGAAAGAAAAGTTTGGAGGGCTGGGCGCCCTCCAAACCTTGTCAGTGTTTAAAGATCGGGTTGCGGCGTGGTTCTGAGATACGGTTTGATGATCTTGTGTCCCTTTGGGAACTTGGCCGGAATATCTTCGGTTTTGATGGCGGGAACCACCACGCAATCCTCACCGTGTTTCCAGTCCACCGGGGTGGCCACCTGGTAGTTGGCGGTCAACTGCAACGAATCGATCACCCGCAACAGCTCGTCAAAGTTTCGGCCGGTGGAGGCCGGATATGTCAGCGTGAGCTTCACCTTTTTGTCGGGGCCGATGATGAACACCGAGCGGACGGTCAGGTTGTCCAGTGCGTTGGGATGAATCATGTCGTACAACTGCGCCACTTTTTTGTCGGGATCCGCGATGATCGGATAATTGACGGTACAATTCTGGGTTTCGTTGATGTCCTTGATCCAGCCGTTGTGATCGCTGACCGAATCCACGCTGAGAGCGATGACTTTAACTTTTCTTTTTTCAAATTCTTGTTTCAAATTGGCCACACGGCCCAGCTCCGTGGTGCAGACCGGGGTATAATCCTTGGGATGCGAAAACAGCACGCCCCAGCCGTCCCCCAGCCATTTATGGAAATCAATGGTGCCCTCGGTGCTCTCGGCAGTAAAATTGGGTGCCTCGTCTCCTAATCTGATAGCCATGAGTTTTATTCCTTTCTCCAAAGTGTGAATACAGAAAAATAGTGTAGAATTCTGACCAGGGGTCCGGCTCCTGCCCGGGCGGAGTACCTCCGCGGGTAATTTTAAAACCGTGGATCGCGCCTCAGGGATGCTGACTAATAATTAGCTGCCAGCAAATTTCATGCTCTGTAAAGGGCTTGCCCCCAAGAGAAGGTCACCGGGCGCAATTCAGGGGTTTTAGTGTGCACCGGGCCTTGCCCGGCCAGCGTCACGCTGGCCGGAATTTCCCCCAGCCAGGAACCCTCTGGTTTAAATATCAGTTTTCAATCTGATTTTAGGTAAGTTATAACAAATTAGATGCCACAGTAAAGAGGAAGTTTTCAAAAATTGACCGCCCTCACCGCCCGCTGCCATGGAAAATGAACCCGCACCCGAACCTCAGGTGGAGGAAACCCTTATCTTATTGAAAAAGATATGGGTTTTCTTCCTAATGGGGCTGTACGCGACGTGTGTATATAATGAATATATTTTCCCCGGGATGCGGGAAGAGTTGCTGGAAGGGGAGGACGTTCTGGTGAAAATCGAGCGGGTGCTGTTTTTCGGGCTTCTGGGGCTGGGGTTGTTGACCGATATCGTCCAGATCCGGATCGACCGGAACAAAGCGTTCCTTTTTTTGTTTAGCTCATTGATCCTGGGAGGGGTGTGCAACCTGATCGCCATGGGGCAGATAAAACTGATGCATCTGTTTGGAGGGTAGAGGAAGGAGGGGAGGTCGGCAGGACGCGCTGATATTGACTCCCCCCAGGGGACATGCTAATTTACGTTTCATAGATCGCAAGAAAAAATGGCGGGCCGTTAGCTCAACTGGTAGAGCAACTGACTCTTAATCAGTAGGTCCACGGTTCGATCCCGTGACGGCCCACCAAAAATTACAATGGTTTACGTCGATATGGCGTAGGCCATTTTTCATTTGTTTAGCGTTCTGTTTAGCGTTTCAGGCTTTATTTACAGGGAGGGATTACTAAACTGTGGGTGTAGGGGTCGGAGGTTCAAATCCTCTCGCTCCGACCATTAAATACGATGGGTTACAGTTTAGGCTGTAGCCCATTTTTCATCAGGCTAGCATATGGGCTAGCGTTTAAGCCTTCTCCCCGACGCGATATGAGACCCATTGACACGGTAGCGAGGGACCCGCGTGTATATTTTGGGGGAATTTGAAATGTGTGGCAGAATATTGCTCCTTAAAATGAAACTAAGGTGGCTTTTTCTTACGCGATTGCAAAGGGGGCTAGGGGGATTCCCAGCGTGACGCTGGACCCAACTTTATATTGTATCCGAAGGAGCCTAGTTTACAACAAAACCCCTACTCTGGGTAGGATTTTAGGGAGGTAAAAGGGGTTGGGATTAAAAGATGGGAGAATAAAGTGTAAGTATTTAAAAATAAAGATTCAGGCTAAAATCAATAGTATCAGAAAAAATAAAAAGGTATTACGTGTTTGAATTTGGTATAAATTGTTTTCTAGGAAATTTATTAATCTTTCGAAAATAATCTTAACTATACAAAGATACAATGGATTGGATAAAGTTATTTAATGATCAACGGCGAAAACTAAAGCCTTTGCCCCCAGATATGGATTGGATAAAGTTATTTAATGATCAACGGCGAAAACCAAAGCCTTTGCCCCCAGATAGCGATCTACAGGATTCCAGAACTCAATTTGAAAGGGATCATGATCGAATTCTTTTTTCAGCTCCA
>CAYPKH010000252.1:0-3570 GCA_964411245.1 uncultured Nitrospina sp. | reverse complement strand
AATCTGGCGATCCTGGCAAGAAAAATGGGATTTCAGGGCAAGACCTATTCAGAATTGGTCGAGCGGTTGAATAAAGAGTTTGAGCGTCATACGCAATTTGTGGGAAATATGTACGCTCATCTCTTTACCGAAGACGAAGACCAGCAGGCGGCAGGGGATACCGCCCAGCGATGGGTCGACCAACGGGAACTGGAGGGCCGCTTTTCGGAAGATACCCTGAAGGGTTATCCCTTCCGGAACCCCAAACGCGTTTTCAGGTTTTTGACCCTGCTCCGGGACGGTCCCGAGTTGTCCCACGCCAGCGAAAAAAGCATCCAGACGTTTTACGCGATTTTACCCCACTTGCTGGATTTGTGCCGCACGGTTCCCGATCCGGACGCCGCGGTAGACCGGCTGGTGCGCTTTATCGAGGCCAGCCATGCGCGCGAAACCTATTTGAACGTGTTTCACGACAATCATAAATTTCTGGAGATTCTTCTGATTCTGTTCGGAACCAGCGGCGTGTTGTCTGCCCTGTTGATCCAGCAGCCGAATCTGATTGACGTGATCTCCAACCAGGAGTCGCTCTATCGTTATAAGACGCCGGCGATGATGTTGGAGGAATTGAAAAACCGCATGGCCGCGGTTTCGGAATTGTCCGAAAGGAATATCTGCCTCCGGCAGTTCAAGCAGGGCGAGGAGTTGCGTATCGGCCTGAGGTTCCTGATTCATGAAACGGATGTGCCGGGCACGCTGGCGGATTTGTCGCACCTGGCCGATATTTATCTGCAGTCCATTTACCCATTGGCACGCGAGGCGCTGGGGTCCTCGGAGGCGGACCCCCTGCCGGAACGCTTCGCCATTATCGGTTTGGGAAAACTGGGCGGGCAGGAGATCAACTTCGGTTCCGATCTGGACCTGATTTTCGTTTACGAAGAGGCCGGCGAAACCACTGCTCCGCGCGCGGAAGACCCGGTTCCCCCTTATGTTGCCATTGCCCAGAAGATTTATCAATTATCCAGCCAGATGGCGTCCGTCCCGCCCGCCTATACAATCGATACCGATCTGCGTCCGGAAGGCAGCCGCGGGGCGCTGGTGCTGTCGCTCAAGGGTTACGAGGATTATTTCAATTCGCGGGGCCAAATTTGGGAACAGCAGGCCATGACGCGCGCCCGTTTTATCGCCGGCTGTGCCGAAGTGGGGGAGGAATTCATCCGGCTGGCGCATCGGTTCACCTACCGGCCGAAACTGGAATACGGTTCGCTGATCGAAATTTCGCGCCTGCGCGACCGCATGGAAAAAGAATTGGCGCAGGAATCCAGAAAAGGCATCGATGTGAAACTGGGTGCGGGCGGGTTGGCGGATATCGAGTTTTCGGTCCAGGTTCTGCAGTTGATGCACGGTCACCGCAATCCCAAATTAAGAGGCGGCAACGTATGGGAGAGCATCCAATTGTTATCGAATTACGGGATCCTGGACCATGACCAGGCGGAGAGCCTGGGCCGGCATTATCACTTTTTGAGAAAGGTGGAATGCGCTCTGCGGTTGCTGTCGGACCAGTATTCCAGCCATCTGCCTCGGGATGAGGCCGCGCTGGCGGTTCTGGCGCGGCTGTTGGGTTATGCGGGAGAAACGCCCGCGGAACAGGCCGGCGCTTTGATGGACGCCTATAAAAAGGTCACCGGGGAGGTGCGGCAATTTTACCGGGCCAACCTGGATATTCTCCTTAGAACTTCCCTTTAGCAAACTGACGCGGCGGAAAAAAGGACCTTCCTCTGAAGAGAGAAAGGCCCTTTTCATTTTTTCGGTAATGGCTGGTCACGCCAGAGTGGTTTTGTTTTTGGGGACGGCGCTCAGCTTGTAGAGGATGCTGTCGATCAGGGCCTGCCAGCTGGCTTCGATGATGTCTTCCGAGACGCCGACGGTTCCCCATTTGGAGTCGCGGTCGCCGGATTCCACCAGTACGCGGATTTTGGCCGTGGTGCCTTTTTTCTCATCGAGGATGCGCACCTTGTAATCGAACAGGCTGACCTCTTCCAGTTCCGGATAGAACTTGGTGAGGGCCTTGCGGATGGCTTTGTCGAGGGCGTTGACAGGCCCGTGGCCTTCGGCGGCGGTTATTTCCTGCACGCCGTTGACGCGGATTTTCACCGTGGCCTCGGCGATGGGGGCCTCGTCTTCCTGGCGTTTCTCGACGATGACGCGGAACCCGATGAACTCGAAATGTTGTTCGCGTTCCCCGAGGGCGTCGCGCATCAACAGTTCGAACGAGGCCTCGGCGCCTTCATACTGATACCCGAGTTTTTCCGATGCCTTCAACTGGTCCAGCACTTCCTGGATTTTGGGATCTTTCGAGTCGATGTCCAGCCCGAATTCCTTCGCTTTTTGCACGATGCTGCTTTTACCCGACAGCTCGGACACCAGGATGCGCGTCTGGTTGCCCACCAGTGACGGATCGACATGCTCATAGGTCTCGCGGTTTTTCTGGACGGCGCTCACATGAACGCCGCCTTTGTGCGCGAACGCACTTTTCCCGACATAGGGTTGATGGTTCCAGTGAGCCTTATTGACCAGCTCATCCACAAATGCGGAGAGTTCCTTCAATCCTCTCATGTGTTCGTTGGAGATGCAGTCCATTCCCATTTTCAATTTGAGATTGGGGATGACGGACACCAGGTTGCAGTTGCCGCAGCGTTCGCCGTAACCGTTGATGGTGCCCTGTACCTGCCCGGCTCCGGCCTCGACGGCGGTCAATGCGTTGGCGACGCCCAGTTCGGAATCGTTGTGGGTGTGGATGCCGAGCGGCATGTTGCAGACCTTGCGTACCTTTTCGAAAATGGTTTTGATCTCCCAGGGCAAGGTCCCGCCGTTGGTGTCGCACAACACCAGCCAGTCGGCCCCCGCCGATTCGGCTTCCTTGAGCACTTTGAGGGCGTATTCCGGATTCTTTTTATACCCGTCGAAAAAATGCTCGGCGTCGAACATCACTTCCTGGACATGTTTTTTCAGGAAAGTCAGGCTGTCGGACACCATGCGCAGGTTTTCGTCAAGGTTGGTAGACAAAGCCTCTTTGACATGCATGTCCCAGCTTTTGCCGAAGATGGTGACCACCGGAGTTTCCGCCTCCAGCAAATGTTTCAGGTTGGGATCGTTATCCACCTTGTTTTTGGGGGAGCGGGTGCTGCCAAAGGCCACCACGCGGGCCTGCTGGAAGGAGGCCGCCTTCACCTTGGTGAAAAATTCAACGTCCTTGGGATTGGATCCCGGCCAGCCGCCTTCGATGTAGTGGATGCCGTTGTCGTCCAGCTTGTGGGCGATACGGATTTTGTCCTCTACGGTGAAGGCGATTTCTTCCGCCTGGGACCCGTCTCTTAAAGTGGTGTCGTATATTTTGATGTTCTTCATATCAATCAATGCCATTGCGGTTCATGGCGCGGGTGAGGCGCCGGTGGTGGATTCGGAAATCGGCTCCGGTTCCTGGTCCAGCTTGAATTCGTCATGCAGGGCGCGCACCGCCTGCTCGGTCTTCGATTTCTCGATGATACAGGACACCCGGATTTCCGAGGTGCTGATCATCATGATGTTGACCCC
>CAYPKH010000251.1:0-3579 GCA_964411245.1 uncultured Nitrospina sp. | reverse complement strand
GGTCTGAGGATTCTTCACGTTGACCGGTTTGCCGGTTTTGGCGGCCTTGACGACGAGGTCGGTTTGCCGGCACAGAAATGCGGGAATCTGCAGAACGTCGAGCACCGCCGCCGCCGGGTCCACCTCTTCCTCTTTGTGGATGTCCGAGAGGATCGGCACGTCCAGTTCCTCTTTCACCTTGTGCAGAATCCTCAGACCCTCTTTCAGGCCGGGGCCGCGGAACGATTTGATGGACGACCGGTTGGCCTTGTCGTAAGACGATTTATATATGAATGGAATCCCGGCATCGGCAAACGCGCGCTTCAGTTGCTCGGCGGTTTTGAGCGCATGCTTTTCCGATTCGATGACGCAGGGTCCGGCGATCACGGCGATGGGATTGCCGCCGCCGATGGACAGGGGGCCGATCTTGATTTCGCGCGTTTGCGCCGAAGGGGAATTCATAATTGTATTTGGTTGAAGGAGACGGGTCGCCGCCGTCAGGGAATGGGAGCGGGTTGCTGGGGTTTGCGTTCCGGAACCGGTCCCTCCGGTGATATTAAATTATAGGTGATTTCCTTGGCTTTTTCCTTGCTGAGGGCGAGGTCGATGGATTTGAATCCCTTTTGCTTCCATTCATCCAGCTGGATATTCGGCTCGTCGGGGTCCCCCACAATCACAAACGGTATATTTTTTTCGCGCGGGTTGATCTCGTGGAGCGCCTTCAACTCGGTTTTGCCCCGGCGCAGGACATAGATCACCACATCGCATTTCAGCAGATTGTTTTTCTTGAAGCAATCCGTTAGCTTGACGAACCCGGCGACGGTGATTTTTTCCTGCTTCAGAAATTTCGCAAACTGCCGGCGCTCGCCCTTGACGGGGTCTACGATAAAGACGGTTTTATAATCCATGAATCCTCTTGGGTGCCCATTATCAATCGGTTCAGTCTATCACCAAACATCTCCCGGATGAATCAAAATAAGAGAGGGCCCCGCGAGTGGCCCTTTTGGACCGGCGAATCCGTTTGACTTTACGGGCCGGGAGTGAAAAAATGTTGTTATTCAACCCTTTATTCTTGAGGGATTATGGACTGGAAACCATGGGTCATAGGATGCGTCATCGGCACCGTGTTGCTGTCCGGCACCGCCCGGGCGGAGGACCGGGTGGTGGTGATCGAAATCTCCGGCGCCATCAACCCCGTCGTCGGCGCATTTGTAAGCACCCGGATCGCGGAAGCCAATGCCGACAAGGAGGCTTTGATCGTCATCCGCATGGATACCCCCGGCGGTCTGGACACCTCCATGCGCCAGATCATCAAGGCCATTCAGGGCTCCAAAATTCCGGTGGCGACGTTTGTCGCGCCGAGCGGTTCCCGCGCCGCATCGGCGGGGACGTTTATCACCATCGCCTCGCATATCGCGGCGATGGCGCCCGGCACCAATATCGGCGCCGCGCATCCGGTCAACCTCATGGGCGGTGGAAAGGAAGATGGGAGCAAACCCAGCGCCATGGAAGAAAAAGTCGTCAATGACGCCTCGGCGTATATCCGCTCCCTCGCCGAAGCCCGGGGACGTAACGCCTACTGGGCGGAAAAGGCGGTGCGCGACAGCGTTTCCATCTCCGCCCTGGAAGCCAAAAAACTTGCGGTCATCGACCTGATCGCGGGCAATATCGAAGCGCTGGTGCTGGCCGTCGACGGCCGCGAAGTTAAAATGGGCGACGACACCAAAGTGACCCTCGCCACCAAGGGCAAGGAAATCGTGTACCGCACAATGTCACCGCGCGAAAATATTCTCGACACCATCTCCAATCCCAACATCGCGTATATCCTGATGATGATCGGAATGGTGGGATTGTACTTCGAGCTGTCCAACCCGGGACTCATCCTTCCGGGAATTCTGGGCGGCATCTGCATGATCCTCGCCCTGTACGCCATGCAGACCCTGCCGATCAATTACGCGGGGCTTTTGCTCATCATGCTTGGCGGCATCCTGTTCATTGCCGAATTGAACACCCCGACGTTTGGTCTGCTGTCCGCGGGAGGGGTCGTGTGCTTCCTCCTGGGATCCCTCATGCTGATCGACACCGACGATCCCGCCATGCAGATTTCCCGTGGCGTGCTGTACCCGACCCTGGCCACCACCGTTCTCATCGCGCTGGGCACCCTGTACCTGGCCACCAAATCCGCCCGACTGAAAGCCATCAGCGGCGCGGAAGGGCTGGTCGGCCTAACCGGCGTGGTGACCAAGGCGCTGGACCCGGAAGGCAGTGTCCAGGTGCACGGCGAGTTGTGGAACGCCGTGGGTGACGAGAACATCAGCGAAGGGGAAACCGTGGTGGTGCAACAGGTCGACGGTCTCAAGGTGAAGGTCAAAAAGGCCGACACCCCTTCATGAACAAGGGGAAAGCCATTTTAGATACGCTTGTGTGGCTGGCCGTCCTTCTGGTACTGTTCGTCGTGTTGCTGGTCGGCTGTGAAAATAAAATCATTTATCACCCCGCTAAATTCCCCGTGGGCCAGTGGGACACCTCCCGCATACCGCTCCCGATCCAGGAGGTCTGGTTTGAGGCCCAGGACGGGGTCAAACTGCACGGCTGGTACGTCCCGCATGAAAATGCCGAGGCGAGTTTCCTGTTCTTTCACGGCAACGCCGGCAACCTCTCCCACCGCACCGAAAACGTTTTCTTCCTGCACCACCTGAAACTCAACGTGTTTATTTTCGATTACCGGGGCTACGGCAAAAGCGAGGGCGACCCCGATGAAAAAGGCATCCGGCTGGACGCCCAGGCGGCGTATGATACGTTGATGGCGCAACCGGGAGTGTCGGCCCGTTCACTGATCCTGTTCGGGCGGTCGCTGGGTGGGGCGTTCGCGGCCTACATCGCATCCCAGAACCCGGCGGCGGGGCTGATCCTGGAGTCCTCCTTCACTAACGCGAAGGACATGGCGGACAGAATGTTTCCCATCCTCCCGGTGGGCTGGTTCCTGAGCTCGGAACTCGACGCGCTCAGCTCCGTGGCTCACCTGAGCGTGCCGAAACTGTTTCTGCACGGCACGGCGGATAGCATTATTCCCTATACGCTGGGGCGCGAACTGTATCAGGGAGCCGCCGAGCCCAAGGAGTTTTATAATATCGCGGGCGCGGGGCATAACGACACCATCCGCGTCGGCGGCAGCGATTATTTTGATAAAATCAAAGAATTCATCACCCGGTCGACGACCCCGGCGGGCGATACGGAGTTTTCCAAAGCCCCGCCTTCTCAATAGATGGACACGGATAAAAACCGGATGCAAGGAACAGGGAACACGGAGCACGAAGTACCTAAAAAACCCTCTCCCCTTATGGGGAGCACCCACAGGGTGACGGGCAGGGTGGGGGGGTGGTTTAAAGCTCCCCCTTCTCCGAAGGGGGCTGGGGGGCTTCTTCCTCAGCGTGGCTCTGGACAGTGGTTATGGCTGGGATTCTGCCTGGCCCTGTTCCTGGCCTCCTGTTCGGCAGAAGAGACGACCTACCTGCACGAGTCCGCCAAGCAGGGCAACCTGATCCAGGTGACAGGACTGCTCGAGTCGGGCGCGGCCATCGACGCGCGCGACGGGTTTCA
>CAYPKH010000250.1:0-3588 GCA_964411245.1 uncultured Nitrospina sp. | reverse complement strand
ACGCGGAGTGATTATTGAAGCGCATCTGGACAAGGGCCGCGGTCCGGTCGCCACCCTGATGGTGCAGAAAGGTAAACTGAAAATCGGCGATCCGTTTATCGCGGGCAATTATTTCGGCAAAGTGCGCGCCATGGTCAACGACCAGAACAAGGGGATCCGGGAGGCCACGCTCAGCACCCCGGTCGAGGTCATCGGACTGCCGGAAGTTCCGAATCCCGGCGACACCTTCATGGCGGTGAAGGACGAAAAGCGCGCGCGCCAGCTCAGTAATTTGAAGATTCAACGGCAACGCGAGTCGGTGCTGTCGCGGAAACCCCGCATCACCATGGAAGATTTGCACCAGGAGATCGTTGAGGGAAAATTCCAGGAGTTGAACCTGATCATCAAAGCCGATGTCCAGGGGTCCATCCAAGCGGTCCAGGAAGCTTTCAAAAAACTGGAGACCGAGAAGGTGCGGGTAAAAATCATTCACGACGCGGTGGGCGGAATCACTGAATCGGATATCTTGCTGGCCAGCGCATCCAACGCATTGATCATCGGCTTCAACGTCCGTCCCACGCTCAAAGCCGAGGCCATGGCCGCCAAGGAAAAGGTGGACATGCGGCTGTACAGCATCATTTATGAAGCGATCGATGACATCAAGAAAGCGTTGGAAGGCCTGCTCGAACCCAGCTTCAAGGAACGCATTTTGGGACGGGCCGAGGTGCGGGAAATTTTTTCGATTCCAAAAGTCGGCGTCATCGCCGGGTGCCAGGTCATTTCCGGAACCCTCGAACGCAACAGCAAGGCCCGGCTGGTCCGCGACAACGTCGTGGTTTACGAAGGCAAAATCCAATCCCTGCGGCGCTTCAAGGACGACGTCAAGGAAGTCGCTTCGGGATATGAATGCGGCCTGGCGCTGGACAAGTTTCAGGATCTGAAGCAGGGCGACATCGTCGAGCCGTTTGTCCTGGAGGAAGTCGCTCCCGGATGATTGCGGTCGATACCCGAGGAACCGATATGAACATCGGCTATGGTTCACTGAGGTTTTTTCTGCACGGGAACAATTCCCTGAAGGGCAAGCGGAAGGTCATCCGCGCCATCAAGGACCGCCTGAAGAACAAATTCAACGTCTCCGTGGCGGAAGTCGGCGATCAGGACGTGTGGCAGAGCATTCACCTGGGAATCGCCGCGGTGAACTCCGACGCCCAGTATCTGGACGGTCTGCTCAAACAGGTGGTGAATTTCATCGACAACATGCACCTGGCGGAAATGACCGACTGCCAAACGAAAATCATCAACGTCGACAACCGCTATGCGGATTAAAAATTAATAATATGCGTTATGTTTCGATATAAACGGTCACAGCGAGTTCAGGAACTGCTCCTCGAGGAAATTTCCAAGCTCATTCAGCACGGCTTGAAGGACCCCCGCATCGGGTTCGTGACCGTCACCCAGATCGAGCTGAGCGACAACCTCAAGCACGCCAAGGTGCATGTCAGCATCATGGGGAGCGAACAGGAAAAGGAAGACTCGATCGAAGGGCTGAACAGCGCCAAGGGATACATCCGAAGTTGCCTCGGCAAAAATCTGTATTTGAAGTATATCCCCGAGCTCTATTTCCGGCTGGATGAAACGGCGGATCATGTCGAAAAAATCACCAAAATCATCAGCGGCTGGCACCATGAATAATATCGTGAACCTGTACAAACCCGTGGGGCCGTCTTCCTTTTTTATGGTGCAATCCGTCAAACGGGCTCTCAAGGTCAAAAAAGCGGGCCATATCGGCACCCTCGACCCCGGGGCCGAGGGGGTGCTCCCGATTTGCCTCGACCGGTCCACACGCCTGATTCAGTTTCTGGTCGGCCTCCCCAAAGTCTATCGGGCCACCCTGACCCTTGGAATCACCACCGATACGCAGGACGCCACCGGAAAGGTTCTATCTACCGGAAACGCAGAGTCCATCACCACCGGACAGGTCCAAAAAGTTATGGCCGGTTTCCAGGGCGAGCACAAGCAGATTCCTCCCATGTATTCCGCCAAGAAAAAAAACGGGGTCCCCCTTTACAAATTGGCGAGAAATGGTATTACTATCGAGAGAAAACCGGTGACTCTCCAGATTTATGCCATTGATTTCCTCAATAAAGAGGGAAATGAGGTCACCTTCAGGGTAAAATGCTCCGCGGGGACCTATGTCCGCACCCTGTGCCACGATATCGGCCAGATCCTGGGTTGCGGAGCGCACATGTCCCAGCTGGTCCGGGAACAGGTCGGTCAATTCGATATCGAGTCGTCGCTGACCCTCGAAGAATTGAGCGATGCCCAAAGCGACGGAACGCTGACTGAAAAAATGCTGGGGACAGAGGCCGTCCTGGATTTCCTGCCGGAGATAGAGGTCCATCCGGACCATATTCCCTCCCTGGCGCACGGCACGCCGTTGACCAAAGTCGCCGTGCGGGCCGCCCCCGACCGTTTCCGGCCTGGAATGAACCTCCGGGTAGCGGGAAAAGATGGGCGCATCATCGCTATCGTGGACCCGGTGGTGGATGAGGCGGGGTTTCAACAACTGGACCCCGGTGAAATCGCGTTTAAATTGAAACGAGTGTTGGTTTAAATGAAATTATATCTACCTTTAATGAGGAATGAGAGCCGTTCCGGTTGGAATGTTTTCGCAGGGATGATTCCCCCAGTGTTCCCTCCGCACCTTCGGGGAATTGTGTCTACGAAAACATTCAACAACCCGCCTCCCATTCCAGTACCCAACAGGAGGCTTGTTCCATGTCTTTAACCAAGGAAAGCAAAACGAGTATTATTACCAAATATCAAATCAATGAAAAAGATACCGGATCCTCAGAAGTCCAGATCGCGCTGTTGACCGAACGGTTGAACTATTTGAACGACCATTTCAAAACCCACGGCAAGGACCATCATTCCCGCCACGGGCTGATTCGGATCGTCAACAGAAGGCGGAAACTTCTGGACTACCTCAAAAGAGAGGATGCCCAACGGTATCAGACCATCATCAAAGAATTGGGCATCCGCCGATAATTCAGAATCCTGCCTATAGGATCAAGAAAATTGGAGAGTATTTAATGCAACAACAAGTAGAGATAGACCTCGATGGAAAAACCCTTACGCTCGAGTCGGGCTGGTTGGCCAAACAAGCCAACGGATGTGTCGTCGTGCGATATGGCGATACCATGGTGCTGGTTTCAGCCACCATGGCGAATAGTGTACGAGAAGGAATCGATTTTTTCCCCCTCACGGTAGATTATCGAGAAAAAACCTATGCCGCGGGGCGGATCCCCGGCGGTTATCTGAAACGGGAAGCCCGGCCCGGCGATATGGAAACCCTGACCTGCCGGTTGATCGACCGGCCTATCCGGCCCATGTTTCCCGATGCATTCCGGAACGAAACCCAGGTCGTCTGTTTTGTAATTTCCCACGATCAGGAAAATTCCCCCGACGTGAACGCCATCTCCGGCGCTTCCGCGGCACTGCTGGTGTCCGACATCCCATTCGAAAACCCGGTCGCCGGGGTGCGCGTGGGACGAAAAGACGGTGCCTTTATCATCAACCCGACGTATGAAGAGACCCAGGCCAGCGACC
>CAYPKH010000249.1:0-3594 GCA_964411245.1 uncultured Nitrospina sp. | reverse complement strand
ATTGAGCGGGCGGTCATCACCGTGCGTTCCGGCAGGCTCCATTTCGATCTGCCGGCCGGCGGGGGGACCTATTCCGCATCACCTCCCGTTCACGGCGAGGGGGAGGACGGAGAAGCCTCGCGGATTCTCACCTTTGAGGAAATCAAACAGCTCGACCGGGACAACATCCTTAAGGCCCTGAAACAAAGCGGCGGCAAGGTGTTCGGTGCCGCAGGCGCCGCGGAACTGCTCGATACCCGGCCCACCACCCTGGCCTCCCGCATCAAACGGCTGGGACTCAAATAATGACCCGCACCTGCCCAGCAGGCCGGGACCCGGCCCCCCTGTCAGGCCGCCCGGAAAACCCCAAACGCCTAAAAACAAATGGTTCCTCAGCCCTCTGGCCGAATGGGTTTACTTCCATGAAAATCAACGTATAATTGATTCGAATAATGCTTTTCCAAAGCGGCAACTCCCAACCAGGACGACACCATGATCCAGGGATTCAAGGTCATGACCTTTCATCACACGCCCAACCCGGAGGCGGCTCAGTTCATCATGAGCGGGGACGTGATCAAAAACGGCACCAAAACGTTTTCCTCTCCGGAAAAAGCCAAGGGGGATCCTCTGGCCGAGGCCCTGTTTAAGATTTACGGGGTGGAAAACGTATTCATCAAGGAAAACTTCGCCACCATTACCAAATCACCGGTGGTGGGGTGGACCACCCTGATGGAACCGGTACAAAATGCACTGGAAAAACACATGACCGTTTACGAAACCTGCGATGAGGATGCCCTGCCCGCCCCCCAAACTTCCGACATCCTGGAACAGGTTCACGTCGAGGATTTTCCGAAGCTGACCGATCAGCAGAAATCGGAGGTGATCGACGCCCTGCTGGATCACGCCATCCGCCCCGCGCTGGCCAACGACGGCGGCGGCATCACCGTTCTCGGCGTGGAGGGCAACCTGGTGCGGGTGCATTACCAGGGCGCCTGCGGCACCTGCCCGAGTTCCACCGCCGGCACCTTGGAGTTCATTGAAAATTTCCTCAGGGACACCCTCGCCAAAGACCTGAAAGTCGAAAGCGTCGACACCTCAACCGTTTAAATCCATTTGCCGGGCACCTCCGGCGGCCTGAAATTTTCAATAAATGCCATCGCCTCCTCCGGCGTGTTCACCAGCGCGTACATGTTCAGGGTTTCGGCCTTGGCGAATTTCAACGTCACCAGTTGCTTGAAGTGGCGGATGATGCCGTCGTAAAACCCTTCGGTGTTGATTAACACCAAAGGTTTCACCGTCTGCTTCAACTGGATCATGGAAAAAATTTCCATCGCCTCTTCCAGCGTCCCCACCCCGCCCGGCAAAACCATGAAGGCGTCCGACCGTTCATCCATGATGGCCTTGCGTTCGCGCATATCGCGGGTGACGATCAACTTATCGGCCTCGCCGTATTCGATTTCTTTTACCTTGAAAAATTTCGGCAGGACGCCGGTGACTTTGCCGCCCTTTTCGTGCACGCCCCTGGCCACCGCCCCCATCAGGCCAATGGATGCGCCGCCGTAGACCAGATCGATGCCCGCCTGCCCCATGCGCCGCCCCAGATCGGCCGCGGCGTCCCGGTACACGGAACCCACGGCATTGCTGGAAGCGCAGAACACGCAAATCGCACGAATATGTTTCATAAGAGCCCCGACCCGGAATCAAACATTTCAGAAGCGCGCCATTGTAGCCCTTTTCATAAGCCTTGAACAGCAGCTATGTTAATATGTGACCAATTCATCAGGGAGGTTACATGGCACCGGCTCACCCCATTCCCAAACGCCTTTCGGGCAGGCGTACTACTCCGTTTTGGATCCCGGTTCTTCTGCTGGTTCCGGGAATCCTCGCCGTCCCCCCGGCTTTTGCGGTCGACTCCCGCAAAGTGGAAAAAATGATCGAGGATTCCCTGCCGGAAAAGGAACAGGCGCTCTCCGCTGAAAAAAGAAAACAAGTGCTGGACGCCGGGAAGGCGGTGTACCAAAAATTCTGCGTCCACTGCCACGGATCCCGGGGCCGGGGAAACGGCACCGCCACGCCTTATCTGTCCCCGCAACCCCGCGATTTGAGCTCGGGCGTTTTCAAATTCCATTCCACCCAAAACAACGCCCTGCCGGTGGACGAGGACCTGGCCCGCACCATCCGGCGGGGGGTGCCGGGAACCGCCATGCCGCCCTGGGGCGGGGTGCTTACCCCGCAGGAAATCCAGTCGCTGGTGGCCTACATCAAAACGTTTTCCGGACGGTTCAATCGGGAAATCCCCGACTACCGTATCCGCGTGGGCATGGAGTTGCCCTACGATCCCCTGTCCGTCCGCCAGGGCCGGGGGGTGTACCGTCAAATGCGTTGCGGGGGTTGCCACGGCAAGGACGGAAAACGGTTCGGTCCGCTCGACGCCTCGCTGGACGATATCTGGGGCCATACCTCCTACGTGTACGATTTGGAGCGGCCGGAGCTGTACAAAGCCGGAGCCTCCAGCCGCGACATTTATCAAACGCTGGTGGCGGGTATGGACGGTACCCCGATGAACGCCTACGATTATTTGACCGAGGACGAACGCTGGCACCTGGTGCATTACCTGCAATCCCGTTTCACTTCCCCGGCATTGCAGGGTGAGCCTAAGGACCCGCCGCTGTCTTCCATAAAAATTGCGGAGCCGCTGTCACGGGACCCGTTCCATCCGGTATGGAAGCAGGTACCGTCGAGAACCATCCGGCTCAACCCCGTGCAATTCCGCGGACACCCGATCGGCCGCCTGCAGGTCCAGTCGGTCCACAACGGTCGCCGGATCGCGTTCCGCCTGACATGGAACGATGCACAACCGGACGGAGCCCTGGCCACCACCTCCGGTTATCTGGACGAAGCCGCCATTCAATTCGCATTGCACCCGGGACCGGTGGCGGACAGTCCGTTTTACGGCATGGGCGAGCGCAAAAAACCGGTTAACATCTGGCACTGGAAAGCCGATGCCGGCCAGCCGATTGCCGGCCGCCCGGCGCGCACCGGTGCCGCCGGCCAACAACATTACGTGAACCCGTTCAGCGAGTCGCCGGTGGAGGAGTTGAACGCGTCGGGGTTCGGCTCACTCTCCGTGCAATCCTTGCAGAATCAGCAACTGCAGGGCCAGGGGGCGTGGCAGAACGGCCAGTGGACGGTGGTGTTCGTCCGCGACCTGGCCACCCCCAGCCGGCAGGACATCCATTTCAAACAGGGCGGCCGTTTTCTTCTGGCCTTCGCCATCTGGGACGGCGCCAATAAAGATAAAAACGCCAACAAAGTGGTCAGCTTCTGGAAGACGCTGGTGTTGAATCATGATGAATCCACGCCCTAGTTTCATATTGTGCCTGGTTTTTATGGGGTGCGCGGCCTTGTGGTTTGCCGAGGCGGCGGCGGAGAACCGTGGCGCGCCGGTCCGGATTCCCGCCGGCGAATTTCAAATGGGCACCCAAGCGGGAACGGCACGGGAACGTCCCGTTCACCAAAGCTGGGTCGATGCGTTTGTTATCGACCGCCATGAAATTTCCAACAAAGTGTATGAAACGTGGCAACCCGGACACCGGCGGAGCCATGTGTCGGTCT
>CAYPKH010000248.1:0-3602 GCA_964411245.1 uncultured Nitrospina sp. | reverse complement strand
GGAGATCGCTCAATACAATCCTTCTCTCAGACGCCCGGTGGTTTCCGGCAAGCGTAGAATCCCGAAAAATTATATCTTCAAGGCCCCGGCCGACCGGAATCTGAATTTGGGCGAATTGTATGCCTTCATTCCTGAAAATCTAAAATTCAATAAACAGGTACGGGTGCGCTGGTATACCGTTCGGCGCGGCGACACGTTGAGCACCATCGCCCGTCGCCACCGGACTTCCATCTGGAAATTGAAGGAACTGAATATGCTTCACGGGAGCCGGATTTACCGGGGCCAGGTTCTGGAGATTCCGGGGAAAGCTTATAAGGGCGGCGGCAAAACCAAAATCGTCAATGTGTATCATCCCAAGCCGGATTGGGGCCGGGTGGCCATTCCCGATGACCTGGAAACCGTCCAGTACCGTATTCGCCGCCGCGATACCCTGACGCGCATCGCGCGGAAGTATGGAGTTCATGTCAGCGTTCTAGCCAAATTGAACGCCATGGACAATCCGCATTCACTGAGGCCCGGCCGGTATATCAAGGTGCCCAAACCGGGAACGGATTTTGAGGCGAAACTGGCTTCCGCCGCGGCTAAAAAGAAATCCGAAACGATTGTCCCGAAAATGGAAGTCCAGATGAGCGGTGTGCAATCCGGGGAAAATACGGTCGCCGCCAGCACAGCGGAATCGGTGGATAAAAACAGCAAGGTGGAAACCTCACTGGTAAACTTGATGATGGATTCCGGCGAGTTCAACAAGCATCGCCCGGCGTTTCGTCCGGTTAAATTCGTTGTGGAAGCGGATGAAGAATACCGGGTCGGGCTGATTAAGGTTGATTTTGACGAAACGCTGAGTCATATCGCCGATTGGGCCCGCCTTTCGGTCCGGGAACTGCGGCGGCTCAATCATTTGAGGAGAAGGGGAAGCCGGATCAACGTCCATCAATCCATCAAGGTGCCGTTCCGCAGAGTCACCCCCGAAGAATTTGAGCAGAAGCGGCAGGAATACCACAAAGCCATTCAGGAAGATTTTTTCAGCCACTATACAGTAGACAAAATCGTCACCCGCAAAATGAAGCGGGGTGAGACCCTGTGGGAAATCTGCAACAATATCTATTTCATTCCCTTTTGGTTGTTCAGCAACTACAATCCCGACAAGAACATCCATTCCCTGATGGCCGGGGAATCCATCGTCATTCCGATCCTGACCGACAAGCAATCCTGACCTTTATTGTTCCTCCGAATCCGGTATCGTTTCCAGGGCGGCCCGAATCGCCTCCAAATGGGCTTTGACCCGCCTCTCCATCGGAAAGTTGGGAGAGGTTTCCAGCGTAAAAACATGGCGACAGCCGCGCTGGTAGGCGTACAGAGCCATGGGCCACCATTCCATTTCCTCGGGATCCGACAACCGGCTCAATAGTCCCCGGTCCGCCGCCGTCCCCTCAATATCCTCCGCCAGGTTCAGCGGATGAATGCGTTCCACCCGGTCCAGAATAACGCGCCCCATTGACGACAGGGGGGCGGATTGATCTTTCTGATAAAGGTAATAACCGGGGCTGTCCACGTCCTCGTGAAGTTCCAGGTCGAGAAGATAGGGTTGCTCCAGCATGCGTTTCACGAAAGCAACTTCCCGCGGAACCCGGTCCTCTTTAAACTTGCGGTTGAGATCGATGCCGTCATGGTTATTGCGGGTTCCGGCATCGTAGCCGGAAGGGTTGATGCAGGGTAGAATCGTGAACTCCCATTCTTTCAGAAAGTTTTTATAGAGCTTGTTTTCCAGGAAGGCGCATATCGTTTCCACCCCTGCCGGTTCGTCGCCGTGAATGCCGCCGGAAATCAGGACCCGCCGGGGATTTCCCTTTCCCAAAACGATTTTCACCAGAGGATATTCACGGCCGGATGCCGAGAGGGTATCCACCCCGGTCCATTCACCCACAGGGTTGATAGTGGCTTGGATCCGGCTCAAAATGGTGTCGAAATTATTAACGGGGGGAGGGCTCATGGTTCACTTTAAAAGTTTCGAATCATTTCCTCTTGTCGGGATATTCGCATTCCCGTGCGATCACACAGTTGGAGCATTGATAATTTTTAGCCTTGCAGACATAACGTCCGTGAAGGATCAGATAGCGATGAGCCTGCTTCTGCCATTTTTTCGGAGTCACCTCCAAAAGCTTCTGCTCCGTCTCCAGCACATTTTTTCCGGGAGCCAGGCCGGTCCGGTTGGCCAGACGAAAGACATGAGTGTCCACCGCGATGGTGGGTTCTCCGAATCCTTCGTTCAAAACCACATTGGCCGTTTTGCGCCCTACACCGGGCAGGCTTTCCAGGGCTTCCCGGTTACCGGGGACTTCGCCGTTGAATTGCTCCACTAATATTTTACAGGTTTTGATGATATTTTTAGCTTTGGTCGGGGCCAAGCCGATGGTCTGAATGGATTTCTTGAGTTTCGCTTCACCCAAGGCTAAAAAAGCTTCGGGAGTCGGGTGATTTTTAAACAAGTCGGGAGTGACTGCATTGACGGATTTGTCCGTCGCCTGTGCGCTTAAAATGACGGCGATCAGCAATTGAAACGGATTGTCGTAGACCAGTTCCGATCGCGCATCGGGCATGCTCCGGTGCAGTTTTTCATACAGGGTGTTGGTCGTTTTAGAGTTCAAGGGAAGGCTAAGGATAAGGGTAATAAATGATACCTTTAAAGGATTAGATGCGGAAGAGAGGCAGGCCGGTTTATTTTCCGCTTTTTAAATTCCGGGCACAACGAACGCCGACCAGAAACGATTCAGTGGCATCGGCCATTCCCGGATGACGGCTCCCCACCCGAATCAGGGATTCATCATCCGGCCAAGAGCCGCCGCGGATGACATGATGGCTTCGCCGGTTTTTCGGTCCCTTCGGATTGTTGCGGGGGCTTTTTTCATAATAGGTGACGGCGTACCAGTCCGAAGTCCATTCCCAGACACTTCCTAACAGGTCATGAACGCCCCAGGCATTGGCCTTTTTACTCCCCACCGGGTGAGGGGTGCGCGAGGAATTTCCGGAATGCCACCCGTAATTATGAAGATTGCCGGGATTTTTTTCGGGGCCTCCTGCACGGGCGGCATACTCCCATTCCGCTTCGGTGGGCAGGCGCTTGCCCTGCAGGGCGCAGAACCTCCGGGCTTCGTTGAACCGGACATGCTCCACCGGCCAATCCGCACCGATCAGTACGGCAGGATTACGGCCCATGATCTTTTCGTATGTTTTTTGAGACGCTTCATATTTGTCGAGGTAAAAGGAATCAAGGCAGACCTTGTGAACCGGCCGCTCGCGGTCATTTTTCTCTTGGTCAAAATAGTAATACTCTGTAGCGGTTCCCATTTGAAAGCATCCTTTTGGAATCCGGATCATATCTTTTGCGGGCTTTTTAGCCGGAGAGATTGAGGGAAATAGAAAGAAACACAGCAGAAACGCGGCAATTGGGAAAATTTTTTTCATGGGCAAAATTTTACTTTTACTGGGAAAAATGTCAAGGAGAGGATTCAAAAATGCATGATAATTCTTTTATAAATCAATGTTTTCCAGTAAACTGGCAATATCTTGGATACGGAATTTGGATGATACCATGCAACCGGGAA
>CAYPKH010000247.1:0-3627 GCA_964411245.1 uncultured Nitrospina sp. | reverse complement strand
CGGCCTCCAGGTTTTAGAGAGGCATGGAATGAAATCCGGTCCGTTGGATTCCATGATGCTCTTGGAGGGAGAGCGGTTGATGGTGAAATCCACCGCGATTATACGCATATCAAAATACCTGGGCGGGTTGTGGCCGCTGTGCATGATAATGCTCATCATTCCCCGCTTCATCCGCGACTTCCTGTACGCCATCATCGCCAAAAACCGTTACCGGTGGTTTGGCCGATACGACACCTGCCCTTTGCCCGATTCCGAATTTGAGGACCGGTTTTATACCTAGAACTTAATAATTTATAGAAGTTCCCCGGAGAATACCTTGCAGGGATTGCTCACTGCATAAGCATAGATGACAGGCATGAATTCCGAGAATTTGGAGTTGCCGGGAGCGGAGGACAGGGGCAGGGTCATCGGATACTGAAAAGTGCCGGCTTTCAAATCCTCGCCAGGCCAGTAAAACCAGTCGGGATCCTTCGCCAGCTTTGGGAACCGCTGATCAAACTCCTCCTTTGAAAGATAGCGGGCGTTCTCCATACAAAAGTTGACGAAGTAAGCTCTCACGACCATCGCTTGTTGCACCGTTTTGGAATCCTTCATATACAACATCACCATCACTCCAAAAAACAGCAAAAACCCAAACAGCAGTGCCGCAATTTTAAATTTCTTATCTGACTTCATGGATTCAGTATAACAGGAGAGAAGGCTGTATTTTGGTCAGCGATTAACCGGGCGGAGAACCTCCGCAGGGTGGAGTGCTTCCACTCGCAGATTATTAGGACGTTGATGCGATGATAAAGGTCGTGTTGTTCGACTAAGTTTCAGCCAAATCAGCCGAGGGCCTTGCCCGCTGGTGGAGGCGGGGGGAATTGAACCCCCGTCCGAAAGTCGTCAACGCAAAGCGTCTACATGCGTAGTCCGCGTTTTGGATCTCGTCCGGGTTACTCCCGCGAACAGGATTTCACCCGAACCAGTCTCTCGATCACCGCGTACCCCCGAGACGCTGGGTACGAAGCTCGTTCGCTAAAATGACGTTCTTCTAAACCTCACGAACTAAAGAATAGAGAACGGTAACCAGGTAAAACGAGTTTACGCGGCTACTGCATAGTCATAATCGTTGGCGATTATGGTTTTGTGCCGTTTTTTTACGGGCCAACGGCATCCCGTGCATGCAACTTTGGTCTCAATACTCCCGTCGAATCCAGATCGCCCCCATTCAATGAGGTGTGCGGGGAGTGCCTATCTATAATATAACATCCCCTAACCGGCATTGCCAACGCCGGTGAGATGCCGAATTTTGACCTTAAAACGCCTTTAATTACAAATACTTAAATGGCATGTGGGCGATTAGCCGGGAGGCGGTGGTTGGGGTGTGCGGCAAAGAAGGGCCCGCCGGGTCGCACGCATCAAAGCCATCCCCTTCTGTCCATAATAGAATTCCATGACCGGAAACCGGCACATTGTATTTCCTCAGCTAAGGAAGAAGAGGCGCAACGATAAAAATCCTGGGACTTCTTATGAATCAATTCGCGAGCGGTTTTCCAACCAGGCGACGCCTTTGGCCAGCAGGAGGGTCAACATCAGGTAGGTCAGCGCGATGTAGGTGTAGGTTTCGAAATAATTGAAATGCTTGGTGGCGTATTCGTTGGCGACGCGCAGGATATCCGAGATCGCCAGCACCGAGACCAGGCTGGTGTCTTTCAGCATGCCCAGCGTCTGGTTGCCGACGGCGGGGACGATGGTCCGCATCGCCTGCGGGAGAATGATCTGAAACATGGCCTGGCGCTCGTTCATGCCGAGACTCCGCGCCGCCTCGCCCTGTTCCTTCGGGATGGCCTCCACCCCGGCGCGGAACACATCGGCCATGTAGGCGCCGTAGGAAAATCCGAATCCCGCCACCGCCGCCGCCAGTTTGTGGATGTTGAAAAATTCTCCCAGCGCGTAATAAACATAAAACAACAGCACCAGCAGGGGAATGCCGCGCAGAATTTCGGTGTAAAGCGATGCCGCCATCAACACCGCTTTGTTGCGCGATAGTTTGGCGAGACCCACCAGCAGGCCCACCGCAATCGCCGCCGCGCTTCCCAGAGCCGTCACCAACAGCGTATAGCCGATACCCGCCGGCAATAATTTCAGAAGCGCCAGGTAGCCGCCCTCCACTTCCCGCTCGAGAAAAACTTCCTGCGCGGGAAGGTAGACCAGGAACACGAAGCTGAGCGCCACCGCCGCGTTCCAGCCCCAGTGGGACATCGCCTGGGAGTGAGCCGAATTGGAAGTTTCCATAATGCTTCAGCGGGGTGCAGGAGAAGGAGCAATCAACAGGCTTATTGTCCAGACGCCGGTTGTTCGTCGGGTGCCGGGATTACCGCCGCCCGGCCAAGGTCCCACTGCTGATGCAATTGTGCCACGGTGCCATTGGCCAGCAGGGTTTTAAGCGCCTTGTCGAGGGCTTTCAGCAGAGCCGGGTTGTCCTGGCGCACGGCGATGCCGTAATATTCGTCCGTCAAAATTTCTCCCACCATTTTGATTTTCGCGAACACCGGTTTGTCCTTGTTCTTGTAATAAAGCGTGCCGGTGCTTTCGCCGACCACCGCATCGAGTTCCCCATTGATCAAATCCTGCACCGCGTGACCGTACGATTCGTAGCCCATGCTCTGGATGGCGGGATGGTCCTTGAGATAAAAATAGGCGGTGGTGCCCCTCTGCGCCCCGACCAACTTGTTTTTCTGGAGCAGGTCATCCAGCGAGGATATGCCCTCGGTTTCCTTGCGCACGACAATAGACAAACCGCTTTTCAGGTAAGGGATGCTGAACGCCATTTTCTCCCGGCGTTCCTCCAGGATGGTGATGGAGCTGATGGCGGCGTCGTACTTGCCGGTGATGAGTCCGCCCAGAAGGCCCGCCCATTCCACGTTGACCATTTCGAGTTCCAGCCCGGCCTCCTTTGCGACAGCCTCCATCAATGCCCGGTCGAAGCCGTCGATGGCTCCCTGATCGTCCATGAAGGACATGGGCACCATGGTGGCGTCGGTGGCGACCGTAATTTTCTTGGGCAGGCGGGTATCCGGACCACAGGCTGGCAACAGCACCCACCACAGCACCAGGAGTAAAGGCATCATTAAATGGGATGTGCGTTTGCAAATAGCCATGAAGCTCCATTCCCGTCAGGGTAAAAATAAATAAACATCCTTATGCGCAAACATCAAAGATACCAAAGCGCCCTTTTCCCAGACCGCGCTTTCGCCGTAGGGGACGCGCACCTTCAGGACGCGGCTGTTGTTCAATCGCACCCGGTATTGAATGCGGTTGCCGAAAAACAGTTTCTGGATCACTTCGCCGTCGAGGCGGTTGGCCGCTTCCCCCGCCCCCTTATCCTTCAGTGCAATGCGTTCCGGCCGCAGGTAACAATTCAACCGGGTATTTTTTTCATAGGAAGTGCCGGACAAGGCGGTCAGGGTTCCCGCTTCCTGAAGCGAAAGGGTCACCTGATTTCCCGATTGCTGTATGACGGTCGCTTCCAGGCGGTTGATGTCTCCCAGGAAGGAAGCGGTGAAGGAATCCGCCGGTTGGTCGTAAAGCGTTTGCGGGGTTCCCACCTGCAACAGGCTACCGCCTTCCAGGATGCTCATTCGG
>CAYPKH010000246.1:0-3632 GCA_964411245.1 uncultured Nitrospina sp. | reverse complement strand
CACCGCGTGGTGGTTCTGGACAACCTGTCCACCGGAAAACCGGAGCAGGTGCACCCGGACGCTTTGTTTCACGAAATGGATCTGATGGACCCCGCCGTCGAGGATATTTTCAAACAGGAAAAATTTGACGCCGTCAACCACCACGCCGCCCAGGTTTCGGTGACGCAATCGGTGGCCGACCCGGCCTTCGATGCGGAAATCAATATCCTCGGCAGTATCAAACTTTTAAAGTTGGCCACCTCTTATCGTGTGCGGAAATTCATTTTCGCTTCGACGGGAGGCGCTCTGTATGGGGAGCAGAACTCTTACCCAGCCGGCGAGGAACATCCGAAGCATCCGATGAGCCCTTATGGCATCGCCAAGCTGACGGTGGAACGCTATCTCGGTTATTTCCGGGACCACTACGAACTGCAGTCCGCCGTTCTGCGTTACAGCAATGTCTACGGTCCCCGGCAGGACCCTCACGGCGAGGCTGGAGTGGTGGCGATTTTCTGCCGGCAATTGTTGCAGGATCAGGCGCCGATCATCTTCGGGGACGGGGAACAGACGCGTGATTTCGTTTCGGTATTTGACGTGGTGGACGCCAACCTGAAAGCATTGGCGGAAAACTGTCAGGAGACCTACAACATCGGCACCGGAGAGGAAACATCGGTCAACACCATCGCCGCGTGTCTCATCGAAGCTTCGGGCAAGTCCCTTGCTCCGAGACACGACCCGCCCCGCATGGGAGAACAACTCCGGAGCTGTATCGATTACGGAAAATTCAAACGGGATCACGGTTGGCAACCGGCCCAATCTCTCAAGCAAGGGCTGAAGGATACGTTCGACTTCTTCGCCAGCCGGCACCAGGTGGAAGCCAACCGCGAATGATTTCCGGAGACACTCCGAAAAAAAGGCGGATTGCCCAAGGAACGAGGAGCAACCTGCCTTCAAGGTTCGGGAACGAGAGTCCCGTTATTTTATTTTTTTTCCAAACCGGTCATAGCCTTTGGCTTCCATACAGGCATCAAAAGCGATGCGGGTGTGTTCTTTCTGGCTGATGATGCTTTCATACTTCCGAATGGCTTCCTTTTCCGCCTTCGCACGGCAATCGGCGCGCGCCGCCTTCAATTGCGGGGTTTCCTCACCCGTTCCAAATCTTTGTTTTAATTCGGTACAGCTGATCATGCTGACCACCAACACGGCCAAAGCAATTCTTGTGAACATAGGTTCTCCTCCGAGTTTCACCTGGGCTCTGTTCAGGGAAAGAAACTATCAGACTCAGAAAACTTCCTTGATTTTGGATTCCAGATCGTTTGCGGTGAACGGCTTGATTTGGATTCGATGATATTGCTTTTCTGAAATCCCACCTGCACCCAATTTTTAGCAAGAATCGCCCGCCACACGGCGGAAACGTCAATCACCAGAACCTTTTTATCATCATAGGAATGAGAACCCAACAATAATTTGTTGACGGTCTGCCGGAACGGGTCGGATTGGAACGGCTTTCCAATGTATTGATCGGCCGACGACTCGTGGGCCTCCGATATCTTGTTTTTTTCCGCTTCTGTGGTCAACCTCAGGAAAGGAATATTTTCAAAGAGGTAAATCTAATTATTTCAAGAGGGCCTTTGCTATTTTCCGGCAGCTTTTTCCACAAATAACGGAAATAAGTTAAGCCATTATAATTCAACTGGTTAGACCTCTTGGGCAAGGCTCTCCCGCACCCGCCGGGACGGTGGAAATCCGGCTTGCAAGACCCCGGCTTGGCCCCTGCCCTTCTTTTCAAATCGCGTGGAAACGGAACAATAAAAGATATAATGAATAGGATGGGAGAAGAACAGAAACCCACGGAACCCTTCATGATCACTCGGATTCCACGGAAAATCGCGGGATGGGATTCCATCCTGTTTTCAATGAAACAGGCCTTCAAGGTGGGCCCCTGGTCCATGCTGAAATCTCTGCTGTCCCGTAACAGTTGCAAAAGCTGTGCGCTGGGCATGGGCGGCCAAAAAGGCGGCATGCGCGACGAAAGGGGGGTCTTCCCCTCAGTGTGCAAAAAAGCCGTGTGGGCCCAGGCGTCCGATCTGCAACCCGCAATCCCCGGGGATTTTTTCCAGCGTTATTCCATCGATGAACTGAAGACCCGGACGCCCCTGGAACTGGAATACAGCGGACGGCTGACCACCCCCGTGGTGTGCGCATCGGGCGATACGCATTACCGGCCGATCTCCTGGGACGAGGCTCTGGAGCGCATCGCCGCCACCCTTCAAGCCACCGCCGCCGACCGTTCGTTCTTTTACGCCAGCGGGCGTTCTTCCAACGAAGCGGGATTTCTTCTGCAATTGTTCGCGCGCGTGTTCGGCACCAACAACATCAACAACTGCTCCTACTTTTGCCACCAGGCCTCCGGGGTCGCCTTGAAACAAAGCATTGGCACCGGCACCGCGACCATTCAGCTGGACGACCTCGATCACACGGACCTGATTTTTTTAATCGGGGCCAATCCGTCTTCCAACCATCCGCGTTTCATGCGCACGTTGATGGACATCCGGCGGCGTGGCGGCAAGGTGATCGTCATCAATCCCGCCCGTGAACGCGGTTTGGAAAAGTTTTACGTTCCCTCGGACGCCCGCAGCCTGTTGTTCGGCTCCCCCATCGCCAGCACCTACGTCCAGCCGCACATCAACGGCGACCTGCCGCTGTGCACCGGCATCGCCAAAGCGCTGTTGCAGATGGCGGAGAGCGAGCCGGGAATTCTGGACCGCGTGTTCATCGATGAACATACCGATCATTTTACCGAGTACCAGCAGTACGTCACGAATTCTTCCTGGGAGGAACTCGAAACGCTGTCGGGCGTGCCGCGACCACAAATGGAGCAACTGGCCCGGCACTATGCGCAAGCCAAGAACGTGGTGTTCGCCTGGGCGATGGGGATCACCCACCACACCAACGGGGTGGAAGGCGTGCAGGCCATCGTCAATCTGGCACTGTTGCGCGGCATGGTGGGGCGCAAGCAGGCGGGACTGCTTCCCCTGCGCGGACACAGCAACGTGCAGGGCATCGGCACCATCGGGTTCACTCCACAACTGAAGCAGGAGTTCATGGACAACCTGGAGTCGGCCTACGGCATTCATCTGCCGACAGGCGAAGGACTGGATACCCTCGGTTGCATCGAAAGGGCCCATGCCGGGGGATTCGATTTCGCCTGGAACCTGGGCGGCAACCTGTACGGTTCCAATCCCGACTCGCGGTTCGCCGGGCAGGCGTTGTCGAGCATCGGCTTCGTTCTTTATATGAACACGACGCTGAACCCGAGTCATTTTCTGGGTCGCGGCCAAACCACGCTCGTCCTTCCGGTGCTGGCGCGGGATGAGGAACCGGAACCCACCACGCAGGAGAGCATGTTCAGTTATGTGCGGATGAGCGACGGCGGGCCTTCGCGCTTTCCCGGACTGAAGAGCGAGGTGGAGGTGATCGCGGAAATCGCCGGGCGGGTGTTGCCGGACAGCCCCATCCCGTGGAAAGAGTTTCACCACACGGCCAACATCCGGCAGGTGATCGGGTCCGTGGTTCAGGGCATGAAACCGATGCAGGATATCGACCGCACCCGCAACGAGTTTTACATCGAGGGCCGCACCGACGTCTGCTTC
>CAYPKH010000245.1:0-3635 GCA_964411245.1 uncultured Nitrospina sp. | reverse complement strand
TGGTCTGGGACCGCATCTCGTCGGAGGACTCGTTTTCCATACTTTCGCGGATCAAGTCGGCGTAATCCAGATTGGTGTAATTCTGTGGCATCGACTGGTTGGCATAGGACACCACGACCTGTCCCTGCTGGTCGTACACAATCACCCCGCCCAGTTCATATTCCTCCACCTTGGTTTCCACCAGGCGTTGCAGGGCATCGCGCCGGTCCTGGAGGTACAGCTGGTTTTGGATGATCCGTTTCTCGAGCTGGCGGGCGTGGAACTGGCTTTTCTGTTCCATGTGCCCGTAGTATTCGCGCGCCACTTCCATGGATTGCTGCAGGGAACGCTCCACCTGAATGCTGAACCAGTTTCCGATACTGTAACTGAACAGTTTGCTGGCCACCAGAAACAACAGGGTGGCGGGGACCAGGGCCAGAATAAAGAAGGCTAAAATCAGTTTGGTCTGGAATCTCGCGCCGATGATCCGGCTTTTGCGCTCGTTGTACAGCTGGATCAGGTTGCGCGTGATCATCACGATCAATAACACCAGCAGGATGATGATCACGTTGAACAGCAACAGGATGTTGATGTTATCCGCGATGCTGGCTCTCTGCTGTTTCAAGAAATATACTTCCAGCACCGTCAACCCCGCTAGGGAGACGATCAGCCATGCAATATTGCGCCGGGCGCGCTGTTTCTTTTGCTGGATTTGCTCTTCGGTGAGCTGGACGTACCGGGGGTTACTGGTTAAAGGATCGGATTCCATTCGCTACCCCCTTGGTAGGAATTGCCGGCTCGGATTTTTTTTGAGAGGCTTCCACTCCAAACGCCGCATCCATGTGAAGGGTCAGGGGCGTGGATTGAGTCCACGAGGTTTCAAACTCGCTGAATGGGACGAAGAACAGAAGATAATTGAAGGGAAACCACAAACCGTCCGCTTCCATTTCCGCTTTCACCCGCGCGTAATATTTCTCTTCCGGGTCCAGCTTGTAGACGTGGCCGATGGGGATACCCTTGAGGGTGCGCATCAATTGTTGGTACCGCTCGCCGCTCTTGGTGGATACCTTGCGGTTGACGTTTTTCCCCTGCGACGTGAACTGGTAAACTTTTTTCAATGTGTCGTACTGCACGGTCTGGATCACTTTATTTTTCGAAACCACTTCGTCTCCAAATACAGAGGTCTGCTTGCGTAATTCGATTTCGTAGGTGAACGTCATCGCGACGCCGCTTTCAATCGCTTCCAGAGTTTTTTCAGTGAACGCGTCGGTCAGTTCGGCATCGAGGGTGATCAATTCCTTTTCGGTGTGAACGCTGATTTTGGAAATGGTCGGGGCGGCCCAGGCGGGGGTCCATAGAAAACACCATATCCCAAATAATAAGGTCAAGCGGCGCAGGGTTTTGGCAAATGGTTTCATGAATGGGTCAAACAGTGGGTGTCAGCTAAACTTAAATTAAAACAAGAAGTTCTCGGGTCATCCCGGGCAATTGATCTATAGGTTCTTATTCTAATTCATTTCGGTTGGGTAGTAAATACCGATTTTTATTGATGTTGGGTGATATCTGGCCTGTTTTTGCCATACCCCCTTCAGGGAGCGCAATAGCTTTCTGTTTTTATGTATCTTGCAGGACATCAACCGGTTTCGAAGAGGTGAAAAAGCTCCTGAGAACCAAAAAAGGTCAGGAATCTTTCAACAGTTTCAGGATTTCGTACCATTTGTCCAGGGCTTCCCGCGGGGTCAATTCGTCGGGCCGGATGGCCTTCAGCTTTTGCACCAGAGGCGGGGAGAGGGCAGGGAACAGGCCCATCTGCTGCGCGCCGGAAGGGGAGGATGCGCTTTCCGAATGTGCGATGTTCGGGACCCCCAGTTCATCGTATTCGCTGTTTTCCAGATTGAACAACACTTCATGAGCGCGTTTCAGGACCGCTTCCGGCAGGCCGGCCAGCCGGGCCACCTGGATGCCGTAGCTTTTGTCTGCGCCGCCGGGAGCGATGGTTCTTAGAAAGATAATCTCGTCGTTCCACTCCTTGACCTGCACGTTGAAATTCTGGATGCCCGGAAGCGTTTCTCCCAGCTCGGTCAACTCATGATAATGCGTGGCGAACAGGGTCTTGGCGCCGATGCGTTCCGGGCCGCGCAGGTATTCGACCATCGACCAGGCGATGCTGATGCCGTCGAAGGTGCTGGTGCCGCGCCCGATTTCATCCAGGATGATCAGGCTTCTCTGGGTGGCGTTGTTGAGAATATTGGCAGCCTCGTTCATCTCCACCATGAAGGTGGACTGCCCCTTCAGCAAATGATCCTGCGCCCCGACCCGCGAGAAGATGCGGTCCACCAGACCCAGTTCCGCCTCCTCGGCGGGCACGTAACTGCCGATCTGCGCCATCAGGGTGATCAGCGCCACCTGGCGCAAGTAGGTGGATTTGCCGGCCATGTTGGGTCCGGTGAGGATCATGATCTGGTGGTCGCCGCAATCCAGCGTCGTGTCGTTGGGGATGAACGGATGCGACGGATCGATCTGTTCCACCAGGGGATGGCGTCCGTTGATGAAGCGAAGATCGGTGCCGTCCTTCACAACGGGACGGGTGTACTGGTGGCGGTGGGCCACTTCCGCCAAAGACGCCATCGCATCGAGTTCGCTGAGCAGAACGGCCATGGCTTGGATGCGCGGCCCTTCCGCCGCCACCGCCAGCCGGACCTCCCGGAACAATTCCTGCTCCAGGGCGAGGATTTTTTCCTCGGCGCCGGTAATCTCCGTTTCGTGTTGTTTCAATTCCGGCGAGATGAACCGTTCGCAGTTGACCAGCGACTGCTTGCGGATGTAATCCTCCGGCACCCGGTCAAGGTTCTTTTTGGTCACCTCGATGTAATAGCCGTAAATTTTATTGAAGCCAACCTTCAACGGCGGAATGCCGGTGCGTTCCCGCTCGCGCGCTTCCAGGGCGGCGATGGATTGATTGCCGTCGCGCGTGATGGATTTCAGACGGTCCAGTTCTTCATGGCAACCGGGTTTGATCAGGTGGCCGTCTTTCATGTTGTAGGGCGGATCGTCGATGATCGTCCGGTCGATCTGCTGATGCACGGACTCGAGATTGTCCCAGGACTCGATGAACCGTTGCAGGTCCTTGGAATCGCAGCGTTGCAGGGTCTGCCGGATCTCCGGCAGAACGGCGATCGAGGTTTTGAGGGCGGTCAGGTCCCGCGGACTGCAGGCCGCCAGAGAGATGCGGCCCAGCAGGCGCTCCAGATCGTGAATGCGGTCGAGCCGGGAGCGCAGATCGTTGCGGCCCAGCAGGTTGTCATGAAACACGGTCACCCCGTTCAACCGGTCCTCGATGGCGGTGCGGTCGACCAGCGGTTTCAGGATCCAATCCTTGAGGCGCCGGGCGCCCATCGGCGTGCAGGTTTCGTCCAACAGGCCCAGCAGGGAATGTTTGCGTTCGCCGTCGCTGGATTTCACCAGCTCGAGGCTGTGGACGGTGGCCTGGTCGAGCCACATGTAACTGTGGAGGTTGAAGGTGGTCAGGGTGTTCACATGCTGGAGGGCGGATTTCTGGGTGTCGTGCAGGTACCGGATGAGGGCGCCCGCCGCGCTGACGGCGTTCTTGAGATGCTCGCAGCCGAAGCCTTCCAGCGAATGGGTTTTGAAATGGC
>CAYPKH010000244.1:0-3636 GCA_964411245.1 uncultured Nitrospina sp. | reverse complement strand
CTGTAGCGGGCATGCGCCAGGGCCATGCTCAACCGGTCTTCCACCAGAGCGCGGCTGGGCAAATCCGTCAGAAAATCATACAGCGGCTTTTTGGGAACCATTCCCGGACCACGCTGGGACGGAGCGGGATAGCCGATAATCCCGGAGACCTCCCGGCCGGGAACCCCGATCAGGGGCGGGGAAGATGACGCGTCCCCCGTTTCATGGGAACGGAACAGCCAATTCCGGGCGGCCATGCCTTCCAATATATGGGCCAGGTTATGCAAAACGGTGGTGACCTGATTTAATTTTTCGCGAGACGATTCAGCATGGGAATCCATTTCATACATTCCCGCGAACACGCCAAAATGATAATTGGGAGTTGCGATGGCCTGCAGGATCAACGAAGACCCCGAAGGATCATCGTAAAAGATGCGGGCCCGTCCCGCCTTACTGAAATTTTCATCGGAGCCTTGCCTGATCAAAGACGCAATCTGGCGGCGGAACAGGGCTTCCCGTGAAACCGGCTTCCAGTATTTCAGGTAATGAGTGTTGGTTTTTTCATCGGCCAGGTAGAACGCCATATTGCGAAAATGAACAATGCTCTCCAAATACCGGTGGGTGAATTCAAATAAATGCTTTAACGAAATATGGAAATCAGCGGCCGATTGGAGCGGTTCGGGAGATCTCAACATTCCAAAGACAGAGGAATACCATTGGTTCTCGTGTTCCATGTGTTCTACCGATTGCAGGAGATCTGGGAGGGGACGCTGATCATGTGCCTGGTTCATGGATGTTTTTATCCGAGGGGCTGGGTATTCATTAAACGTTGTGCATACGACGGGGTTGAAAAGACACTTCGTCGGAAAGACCCCCTCCCGGCGGGGTGCAGAATTTCAGGGAAACGCCGCCCGGCCAGTCCGCAGCCGGGACTCAAGTATGTACCATAACCCCTTAAAAATCAATAGGAAACTAACTAATTGGAGGAAGGCTCAGGTGAGCCGAAGGAGGGGTGGATCAGAGCCCTTCCAGGCCCAGGACATGGCGGAGTCCCTGCCAGACCCACACCAGAACCTGGGAAGAAAGGGAATAACTCATCAGTCCGGTGACTCGCAACAAAATAAAACCCATCATTTATTGGTGAGGTTTGTCGTCGTGAATCCAGGCGTGGAGGGGTTAATTCATCGAAAAAGGGTCGGTTTCCAGATGCCTTTCGGCGACGTAGCGCACGCTTTCCTGGCCATGCACCTTGACATGGTACCAGGGTTGATCTTTGGGAGGGCGGCTGCGGGCCATGATTTCATACCACTCCTCGGTGTTGTTGAAATCCGGGTCGACACCCAGGATCACCCCGTGGTAATCGAACTTTTTGTGATGGATCAATTGTCCGACACAGAATTTAGGTTTCGATTTTTGCATAGCCTGTTTAAAGATGAATTTAAAAAAACATTCGGACCGTGCCGTCGATCTGATCGGCAATTTCCTCTTTCAGGCCGTCGAATTCTTCGTCCGACACCGGCACCACCTCGGAAACCCTCGGGTCCAGCACCGGCACACCGGGTTCTCCGCTGCTACCGATTTCCATTTCATAGACCAATGCATCCGCCCGGGCGACGATGCAGGCTTCCTCGAGATAATCATTGGCATTGTTGGGCGCATGGTGATATTTCACCACCTCCACCAGCCGCTGGGGAAGCCTCCATTCCGTGAGCAGCAACCCCCCGACTTCCGCGTGATCATACCCCAGGACCTCTTTTTCGACTTTAAACAGGTTCTCTCCGGTTTCTTTACAACGCAAGAGAATTTTCTTGGCTTCCTCGGGATATTCCTTGTAGATAATGAGGCTCCCGATATCATGCAGCATCCCGCCCAGATACATCTTTTCCGATTCCACGCCCGGCATGCGTTCGGCTATTTTCCGGCAGGCAATGCCGCATCCGATGCTGTGCATCCAGAACATTTCCATATTGATCAGGTCACGCGGAATCCCCTGGAATTTACTGGTCACAATGGCGGCCAGGGCCAGATCGGTCAGCTGATCGGTTCCGATAATGTTCAGGGCGTGCGTCAACGTGTCCACCGTCTCGGAGAATCCGTAAAAAGCGCTGTTGACGATTTTAAGAAGCCGTGCGCTCAACGCCGTGTCGGTCTTCACAATGGCCGCTAACTCTTCAAAGGAGCTATTGGGATCGTCCAGCTTTTCACGAAGCTGATAATATAAAATAGGGGGAGAGGCCGCCCAGGCCCCCACGAGATCATTAATCTTGATTGCCATAAACTTTTCCTTTAAATTATACCCTTCCCTTTTTAGTATTTGTTTTTCGCTAAAAAGCCTTTTTAACATTATAAAGTCGTTTTCAAATATTCCCACGATAAAATTCAGCCCGGATTTGCCGGCTCCCGGCAAGGCCCCGCTCGATCAAGACGGGATTTGAGGAATATGGATAAACTCGAAGCGGTACAGAAAACCCTGAGATTCAGCAATTCCATCCGCGAATGGTGCGAAAAGGAGCATTCGGTTTATTTTGACGACTTCGACAGCGAGAACGTGGACAATTACGAGAAAGGCGGTTATGGGGATTTGACAGACGCCATCATTGAAGACGGCTTGGCGGAGAATATCCTCGATGAAGATGATTTCGAATTTTAAAAGGAACTCCGAATACCTCATCCCCTTCAACTGAATACTTCCAACGGTCTCACCCCTTCAGTTTTTACCGGTCCCTTCTCCCGAAGGAGGCCTCTCAAATCGGGTATTTCTATTTTAATTGATAAATATCGAAGTTATCCTTAACCTTTAAACATAGTAAATTTTCAATCTTCTCAACCATTCATTCCCGGCTGGATTCGGGGCCCCATTGTCCATTGACGGAAGGATCGATTGATGAGTACCGGAACCTTAATCTTTTTAGGACTGTTTCTCTTCGGAATACTGGCGATCGTCGGCTATTTCATCATGATTTACAACGGTCTGATCTCCCTGAAGGAAAACATCAAAAAATCCTGGTCGAATATCGATGTCATCCTCAAACAACGCCACGATGAGCTTCCCAAGCTGATTTCCGTGTGCGAAAGCTACGCCGAATCCGAGCACGGTGTTCTGGACCGACTCATGAAGGCCCGCGAAAAATATTTCAAGGCCCGCGGCGTCGCTAAAAATCCGAGGCAAGCAACGAAATCACCGCCGCATTGCAGGGAATCTTCGCCCTGGCCGAAAATTATCCGGACCTGAAGACCAACAAGAATTTCATGCAACTCCAGGACCGCATCTCACATCTGGAAGAAACCCTGGCGGACCGGCGGGAATTCTACAACGACAGCGTTAACAACTACAACATCCGCATCAAGCAGATTCCGGACGTTTTTGTCGCCGGCATGCTCAATTATCAGGACGAGGTAATGTTCAAGGTCAGCCAAAAAGAGCGGCAGGACGTCAAAATCGATATCAAATTACCCAAATTCACTTGAGTTGTTTCGCTTAAGTTCTAACAAATGACGACCAACAACGATGGCGATTTTATCATGGGGGCTGCCATCGGGGCGGTGATGGGGGTCGTCTGGTTCTTCAAGGGGTTCAAGGAACTCAAAACCAAGCGCACCATCATCCAGAATATTCCCACCTCAAAAATCAATACCGGCGCCGTGGGAACCAATGTC
>CAYPKH010000243.1:0-3701 GCA_964411245.1 uncultured Nitrospina sp. | reverse complement strand
GAGGCGCTGGGCTTCCTTGTTGGCGAGGGCCAGGGTTTTCCCGGCTTCCACCGCGGCGTAGGTGGGCACCAGTCCGGCGCACCCGACCACTCCCGAGACGACGAGGTCGACTTCCGAAAGGGTGGCGACCTGTACCGCTCCCGCCTGACCGGTGACGATCTCCACCTCCTGATCGCCCAGTAGTTCGCACAGTCTTCCCAGGCGCGACGGGTCGTGCAGGGAAATCATTTTGGGTTTGAATTTTCGGGTTTGCTGGGCGAGCACTTCGACATTGCTTCCCGCGGCGAGGCCCCAGACTTCGAATTGACCGGGGTTGCGGTCAACCACATCCAACGTGTTGACGCCGATGGAACCGGTGGAGCCCAGGATGGAGATCTTTTTCATAAGCGCTCGTGGTCGAATAATTCGCTAGTCTCAAATCAGTCGCAGAACCAATACCCAACCTTACACAAAATAAAAGAACCCTGATCCCAGGCTCACAAAATCAGTTCATGATAAATATAGAAGGCGGGGCCGGCAAACATCAGGCTGTCCAGCCGGTCCAGCACGCCGCCATGACCCGGAATCAACGAACCGGAATCTTTGACGCCGGCCCGGCGTTTGAACAGGGACTCGGTAAGATCACCTATTTGCCCCATGGTACCGCAAATCAGGGCGACAATCAAACAGTGGCTCAGCGGAAGCGTCCCAAAAAACAGATGTTTGGCCGCCAATCCGCCGGCGACGCTGCCGGCCAGCCCGGCCACCGAACCGGCGACTGTTTTGCCGGGACTGATCTTCGGTGCAAGTGGGGTTTTGCCAATATTTTTCCCAACGTAGTAGGCGGCGATATCCCCGGTCCAGATCACCATAAACAAAAAAAACAGGATGTGGTTGCCGTGCTCCATCCCGCGTAGCAGGATGAAATAACTCATCAGGCCGGACACATAAACTACACCCAAAAGCGAATAGGCCACCTGGTGAAGTGCGTTCTCCAGAGGGGAACGGGACGCGTACCAGGTGATGAACAGGGAAATGAGAATTACGGCCAGCCAGACCAGGTAATAATCGTTCCGGTAAAAACAGAACGCCAAAAACAGGCACATCCCACCGCCGACTATGGGATGGACCGTAATCCCAATGGTCCGGATCAACCGCACGTATTCAACCCATCCCGCCAGCACGGCGGCGGTCACTAGAACCGCAAACAATTCCAGCGAGCCGTATTGGACAATCCCCAGCACCACGGGAATCAGGACCAATCCGCTCAATACGCGCTTCACCCGGCGATCTCCGGTTTCAAATCAAAAGCGGGATTCATGGGGAGTTTCATAAAGGTGCGTTTCGGGAAAGCGTGGGCGGTAACGGTCAGGCTTTGACGATCTGGTCGCCGATCATGCCGAAGCGCCGTTCCCGGTTCTGGAAATCAATGATGGCTTTGAGTAAATCGTCTTCCGTAAACTGCGGCCACATCACCGGCGTGTAATGCAATTCCGTGTACGCCATCTGATAGAGGAGAAAGTTGCTGATGCGTTTTTCGCCGCTGGTGCGGATCAACAGGTCCAGCTCGGGCAAATCATGGGTGTACAGGCAACTTTCCATCACCGGAAAATCGATGTCCTCAATCGGGAGGACGCCCTCTTGCACCTGTTTGGCGATTTTCCGGACGGCGTCGATGATCTCCTGCCGTCCGCCGTAACTCAACGCCAGGGTCAGCACCAGCCCGTTGTTGCTGCGGGTATAGTCTTCTGCACGGCGAATGAGTTTTTGGATGGCCGGTGGCAACTCGTGGATGCGGCCGATGGTGTTGAACCGGATGTTCTGCCGTTTCATGCGTTCCAGTTCCCGGTTCAGGTACTGGTCCAGAATTTTCATGAGCGCTTCGACTTCGGTGCGGGGACGGTTCCAGTTTGCGTCGGAGAAGGAATATAGCGTCAGCGCCTCGAGGTGCATTTCGGCGCACAGGGTGACGATTTTATCGACGGTTTTGACGCCGCGGCGATGACCCTCCACACGCGGGAGATGGTTCTTCTGGGCCCAGCGTCCATTGCCGTCCATGATGATGGCGATGTGGCGGGGCAGGCGCTTGGGATCGATTTGATCCATTAACGCGGCATCGGGCAAGGCGGGAACTCCATACACTCAGATTGATTCAGCACCGGAGCCCGGCAAACGCCCGGGCCCTGGGTATTAGCTTATCAATATTATAGGCCAATCCTCAACCTTCCAGGACATCTTTTTCCTTGCCCTGAACGATCTTATCCACTTCCGCGACATACCGGTCGGTGGTTTCCTGGATACTGTCGTGTCCCTTGCGCTCCTCGTCCTGGGAGATGGAATGTTCCTTTTCCATCGCCTTGACTTTGTCGTTGAATTCGCGCCGGACGTTGCGGATGGCGATTTTGCAGTCCTCCCCGTACTTCTTGACCACCTTGGTGAGCTGTTGCCGCCGGTCCGTGGTCAGCGGGGGGATGGTCAACCGGACCACTTTGCCGTCGTTGGAGGGGGTCAGACCCAAGTCGGACGCCTGGATGGCCTTTTCGATCACCGGAAGCATGGAAACGTCCCAAGGCGCAATGGTGATGGTTTTACTGTCGGGCACACCCAGCGTCGCGGTTTGCGCCAGCGGCGTGGGGTTCTCGTAATAATCCACTTTGATGTCCTCCACCAGAGACACCGAGGCGCGGCCGGTCCGCACCTTGCCCAGCTCGGCGTGCAGGTGGTCGATAGAAACTTTCATTTTGCGTTCCGAATCTTTGAGCAGGTCGTCCATATCAATTCGCCCCAATAGTGGTTCCTATTTTTTCTCCCAAGAGGGCCCGCTTGATGCTGCCCTTCTGCCGGACGTTGAAGATCACCATTGGCAGTTTGTTGTCCATGCACAACGACACCGAGGTGGAATCCATCACCTTCAGCCTTTTATTCAGAACATCGATGTAAGATAATTCGGCGAACTTGGTCGCCTGGGAATCTTTCATGGGATCGGCAGAGTACACCCCGTCCACCTTGGTGGCCTTGAAGATCACCTGCGCTTCGATTTCAATGGCACGCAAGGAGGCCGCGGTGTCGGTGGTAAAATAGGGGTTGCCGGTCCCGGCGGCAAAGATCACCACCCGGCCCTTTTCCAGATGACGGATCGCCCGCCGCCGGACATAGGGCTCGGCGACCTGGCGGATGTCCAGCGCGGTCAGCACCCGCGTCGGGACGCTCTGGCTTTCCAGCGCGTTCTGCAGGGCCAGGGAATTGATCACCGTGGCCAGCATGCCCATGTAATCGGCGGTCACCCGTTCCATTCCCAGGGCGCTGGCGGTGGAGCCGCGCAGGATGTTGCCGCCGCCGATGACGATGGCGATCTCGACTCCCAAGTTCTTCGCTTCCGCGATTTCCGCGGCAATGCCGGTCAGCGCTGACTGCTCGATGCCGAACCCCCCGTCTTCGGCAGCCAGGCTTTCGCCTCCCAGCTTCAGCAGCACCCGATTGTAAATAGGCTTATCCAAAGGAACTCCTCTGTGGTTTACCGGCTGATTTCAAAACGCGAAAAATTACCCACCGTGATGTTCTCTCCCAGCTTGGCGATCTTTTGCTTGATCAGTTCCTGGATGGTCAAATCGCCGTTTTTGATGTAGGCCTGATCCAGGAGGCAGTTCTCTTCGAAGAATTTGGTCACCTTGCCATCGACGATCCTGTCGACGATGTTTTCCGGCTTGCCGGCTTCGCGCGCC
>CAYPKH010000242.1:0-3738 GCA_964411245.1 uncultured Nitrospina sp. | reverse complement strand
GTTGTCCTCGAACCAGGCGTAGGTGCCATCCATAAGGTTGCCCCAAAAGTATCGGGTCTTAGCGTGGCCGCGGGCGGCATATTCCCATTCCGCTTCCTTTGGCAGACGGCAGGTCCCGCCGGATTTTTTAATAAACTGCCGGATGTCGTGATAATTGACCTGTTCGACCGGGTGGTCGTCATGGATGATTTTGGAGGGATTGAAACCCATCACCCGGGTCCAGCGGGCCTGGGTCACTTCGTACCGGTCCAGATAAAAGTCGTCGAGGCACACTTCGTGCTCGTATTTTTCATCGGCCTGGGCGCGGTCGTTCCCCATGGTGAAGCATCCCCCCTTGATGAACACCATGCCCTCTGGGGCCCGTTTGGCTTTGGCCTTGTCCTCCTCCGACCACTCGATGGGAACGACCCCATGCGGGGCCTGCTGGCCGGAATCTGCGCCGGCTCCTTCAATCTCAGCGATGGAGGGTGGACTTTCCTGCTGTTTTCCGCTGTCGCTCTGGGAGCAACCCAGGGGCACCGCCAGCAAAACCAGTATCCCGATAACTCTAAACATACTCATGGGCGCACGATTCCACTTCAGAGGGCAAATCGGGCAGCATACCCCAAAAAACCCCATATTTACTATTTCTTTCCGGATTTGGGGAAATTTACATTTAGGCCCATTTTCCGGGCTCAACCGGCTAAAATATATGAAAATTATGCCGATAAAGGATTATGCCCTGTTTCCCTTTTTCTGGAATGCCGACATTGTATCAAAAACCTGCGGGAGTGGGTTTGCTAATAATGCTGCTGCTGGCAGGCGGGGGGGGTCCGGCTTGTACGCCTACGTCTCCTGCCAAGGCTAAGGTTACGGCTGACCAGCGGTTTAAAAAGCCCACCCTTCTGGCCAAGCAAAGGGCCACCGCGGACCACCGGCTTAAGAAACCGGTCCTGATCGTTCATCCGGAAATCCGCACCCCAAAATCCAAACTGGATCTCGAATTCGCCCTCGAGCAATTCAAGTCCAACCAGTTCGAAGTGGCGGAGTACTATCTGAAAAAATCCCTGATGGGATCCCCGGAAAATCCACAAGCCATCCGCTTTCTGCCCTGGGCCTACTTTTTTCAGAAACGGTACGACAAGGCGCTGATCGCCTTCGCAGGCACGCATACCCATTTTCCTAAAAAAGCGGAACCGCTGGTGGGAATGGGATGGTCCTACGTGGCGATGCAGTTTTACGAGCGGGCGCTGGAAAAATTTAAACAGGCTGAAGCGTTGAGCCCCGATTCCTATGAAGTTCACAAAGCCCTCGGATTCTGCAATCTTCTGCTGGGGAAAGAGAAAACCGCGCAGTTTCATTTCGAGAAAATTTATCTGTTTGGCGAGCGCGACGACCTCGAGGAACAATGGGAGCAATGGCGGGAAGGCTTGCCGGAAAAACCGGTGGAAGTCGCCCCCTCCCAGATCAACACCCCTTCTTTTTTCACGCTGGCAGTCGAAGCGCCGCGTTTCCGGAGCATGGTATCGGTGTTTCCGGGTTCCCCTTCCCAACCTTCCCCGGCGCTGGACGACGCCTGGCGTTTGTACCGGAAAAAATTATTCAAACGGGCACTCGCCGCCTTTCAACGGCTGCCGGGGGAAGCCGCGCATACTCTCGACGCTCAAAACGGCCTGGCCTGGGCTCTCCTGAAAACCGGAAACCTGACCCCGGCGGAAAAACGGTTCACCAAAACCTTGAATGAACACGGGCAGTTTATCGGAACCCGGCTGGGTATTCTCGAAGTAAAAAAATTCCTTTGGAAAAAAGCCTCGGTCGCCAAACATTATTTCGATATCCAGAAATACCGGATCGCTGAAAAGCAATTCAACCAACTGAACCGGGATTACCCCGACTGGTCCTATCCGAAAAGCATCCTCGGATGGATCGCGCTGAAACGCGGTCAGGAGGACGAAGCCCTGAAGCGGTTTGAAACCGCTTTGGACAAAGACCCCAAGGATCCCACCGCGCTGAAGGGAATGCGCCATTTGAACGGGTTGTTGGTTTCCAAACTCTATCAGGCCGATTTGAAAATGAAAAAGGGGGACTACAAAAACGCCTCTTACCTGTACTTCGACTATATCGACGAACACCGGTCCAGTCCCACGGTGACCTTTGCCCTCGCCAAGGCCTACAGCGGTTTGGGATTCAGCCAGATCGGCAAAATGCACTACCAGCTGGCCATCCAGAATTTCGAAAAAATAAAGGGCCGCAAGGGATTCGAGTCGCACTGGACCAAGGGATTGGGAATGGCCTATTACCACCTCGGCCAGTTTGAACAAGCGGCGCGGCATTTGATCGTCGCCGATACCCTACTACCCGGCCAGAAGGACATCGTCTACAAACTGGACTGGAGTATCCTGAGAAGCTGGCAGGCGAAAACCGCCAAGGATTATTTTCTCGCCAAAGCCCAACGCAAACCCCTCAGGGCTTCGGTGTACATGGGGATTGGATGGCTCGAATACCAGCAGGGAGACCCCGATCTGGGGGTGGAGTATTTTTTGAAGGCCATTTCACTCGATCCCGAAATCGCGGCATCGGACGATTTCAGAAGCATCCTGGCGAAGGAACGGTTCGGGTGGCAGGTCTACAATCACCTCGGCTGGGCCTATTACCATCGCCGGAATTACCAACACTCGATCCAAATGTTCAACACCGCACTGGAATCCAGCCCGCGCTCTTCGGAAGCCATGAAAGGGTTGGGTTACAGCTTTTATCAAAAGGGACAATGGGAAGAAGCGGCGGCCTTCCTCCAAAAAAGCATCAAGCGGAATCCCAACACCCACCCGGTGACTGAAAAATTCCAGGGGACCGAGCCCGGCGTGGAAATCGCCATGAAGACCAGCGCCCGGACGAAACTGGCGCGGGCGCTGATCCAGAAGGAAAAATACCAAGAGGCGCTGGAGCACCTGCAGGAAGCCCTGAATAGCCACCCCGAATGGCCGGAAGTGTACGATGGGCTGGGCTGGGCTTATCTGAAACTCAACCGGCTGGCGGAATCCCGCGAGGCATTCGGTCAGGCTCTCCGGTATCAACCCCTCAACCCTTTCAGCCATAAAGGGTTGAAAGAGGTCCAATACCGCCTGGCCCTGCAAACCCTGTGAGCCTCGCCGGAAGGTGGCGTAAAGGTGTGAATTGACTGTGAATTTCCTGTGGACAAAGTGGCCGGGAAAACCCGTAAGACCCGGAAAAACAGAATTATTCCGTTGACAACCCAGTCCATTTGGAATACATTGAATTCTTCCAGAAACAGCTCAATACATTTGGGGAGGAAGGGGGACCTTTCCTTTTTTCGCCGATCAGCGAAGAATCATGGAGTGGAGGCAATCCGCTCCATGATCCCTTACTTCTTTTTGTCTACCCTTCTCTTCAATCGTTCCTCATATTTTTCGATACGTCGCCTTTAACTGATCCACGACTGACGGGTCCGCCAGCGTCGAGACATCCCCCAACTGATCCGCCTCGTCGGCGGCGATTTTGCGCAGGATGCGCCGCATGATTTTTCCCGACCGGGTTTTGGGGAGGCCCGGCGCCCAGTGAATCACATCCGGCGCGGCGATGGCGCCGATTTCTTTCTTCACAAACTGGATTAACTCTTTCTTCAGATCTTCCGTATATTCCACGCCTTCCATTAACGTGGTATACGCATAAATCCCCTGGCCTTTGATGTCGTGCGGAAAACCCACCACCGCCGCTTCCGCCACTTTTGCGTGAAGCACC
>CAYPKH010000241.1:0-3744 GCA_964411245.1 uncultured Nitrospina sp. | reverse complement strand
TCGCGGCGTCCACTCCCAACCATTCCCGCCACACGGAAGGGGCGGTATCGGGATCGGGCAGGTTGAGCGTATCCGAATGAATGCCCTGCAGGTCGACTCCCGGCAAATGCGCCGCTGTCAGGCTGAAGGCGGGCCTTTGTTCGACCTCTTTGCCGCCGCCGATGATGCCGCCGCCGGAGCATCCCAACAGCAGGCCGACCGGCATACGGTTCTTCAGCATTTGCGGGATCGCCCGGTACTCGGTGCGAAAATGCGGCGATACGAACAGGAGGGTCAAATCGGGGTCTCTGCCGGCCAGTTGATCGGCCACCGCCGCCACCGCTTCCTCCACGCACGCTTCAATGGTTTCCTGGGTCGATATATGGGACGCCCACTTCATTCATCGTCTCCTGTCATTGGGATTTTACCGGGGAATCTCATCATTAGATGCAATCAGGCGGCGCCGGATTGGCTCAATTCGGCCTTCAGGCCCAGAAAATCGAGCGCCGCTTCGGCATTTTCGGTGCCGTTTTTCACGCAATCGGGTATTCCGATTCCCTTGTAGGCCGACCCCGCCAGGTAAAGTCCTTTGAAATCAACCAGATTCTTCTCGATCTCCGACACCAGCCGGGGATGATGCACTTGGTATTGCACATTGCCTTTTTTATATGGATACACCTCGCAAAACAAGGGTTCTTCCGTGACTCCCATGATTTCGCGCAACTCCTGCCGCACCTGCTGTTTGATCGTATCGGCATCCTGCTCGGCCAGATATTCGTTAACGGCTCCGCCGACGAAGGCGCGGAGCAGAATGCGGTCGTCCGGCGCGCGGCCGGGAAACTTCGACGACACCCAGGTGCAGGCGGTGATCTTGCGGTTTTCGACGTGCGGCACCACGAAGCCGAATCCCCGCAAAGGATGCGCGAACCGGTTGCGGTCGAATCCCAACACCACCGCCGCGGTGGAAACGTAGGGAATCTGGTCGAGCCGGGCGGCGATACTGGGCGCCCAGTCTTCCAACAAGCGCGCCGACAGGTTGGCCGGGGTGGACAGGATCACCGCGTCCGCCTCCATCTCCTCGCCCGATTTCAAACGCACCTGCCAGCCGTTGCCCTGCTTCCGGAAGGACTCCACCGGCGCGTTGTTGCGGAACTGGATGGCGGGTGACTGGGCGATCAGGGTGTCGACGATCTCGCTCAACCCGTTTTTCATCGTCAGGAAAAACGAGAACGGTTTGTCGCTTGTCTTCGTTGGGGAGGCGGAAGCAGCGGCGCGTTTCCGTTTCTGGGCCAACATCCCGATAAGAAGAGAACGGTATTTTTTTTCCACCTGCTGGAACATGGGAAACGTCGCGCCCAGGCTCATCGTTTCCGGATCGCTGGCGTAGATGCCGGACATCAAGGGTTGCGCCATGCGCTCCAGCGCCTCGGTGCCCAGCCGGCGCCTGACGAACGAGGCCATGCTCTCGTCCGAATTGCCGCGCCGCCTGGGGAGAAACAGATCCATCCCCATGCGAATCTTGCCCGGCCAGCTGAACAGCCGCGTGGTGATAAACGGCATGAATTGGGTCGGTACCATCAGGCTCAGTCCGTCCGGGATGGTGACCATTTTGTGGTTGAGGTACACGAAGGTCTGCGGGTGATCGGTTTGGGTGCCCAGCAGGTGGCCGCCGAGGCCGAGCTTTTGGCACAGCTCGACGGCCCAGGGCTTCTGCGAGATGAACGAGTCCGGCCCGCGCTCGATGATGAATCCGTCCCGGTGGAGGGTGTGGATCTTGCCGCCGAAGTAGTCGGAGCCCTCGAGCAGGATGCAGGAGACCGGGGTGTTGTGGTTGATTTCCTCCTGGATGCGATAAGCCGCCGCCAAGCCGGCGATGCCCCCGCCGATGATAATAACCTTTTTCATGCGGCCATTATGACAGGTTTAAAAGTCGGTATCAAACTGGCGTAGCGCCAGAGCTAATTTCGCCGGGGCAGAATCGCGCGACCCAAAAATTAGCTTCGCTAGCCGGGGTTTTTATGCTCTCCCTTTATGAAGGGGGCCGGGGGGAGCATCCAAGGGGTGACGATCCGGGTGAGGGGGGATTGGGATGGGTTATAATAGGGACCATTGATTTTCGGATCAAAAACCTGTTAAATACTCGGTTTCCAACCGATATGCCACCGTAGCTCAGTTGGTAGAGCAACTGATTCGTAATCAGTAGGTCAGCGGTTCGACTCCGCTCGGTGGCTTCATTGGTTCAAATAGTTATTGAGTTTCATTTTTAGAAAACCGGGTTTGGCTAGCGCAGTGGCTAGCGTTTAACAAGACTCACCCGCGTCACCGGACGAAAAGCATGCCCACACCCTTATCCACTGAAAACCAGCGGCCTCAGTCGGTACGAGTTATTTATGAACGGGGGATCACTGCGCGAATCATTGGCACCGAATGGCACGTTATGAACCTCATGGGTGGTCGCTCCGAAAGGATTGACCGCCCGGCTCTTATTTCAGAGCGGTATGGTGTAAAACCGGTAGTCGTTATCAAACGCATCGGCAGAGACAAAACTATCGATCTGCTATTAAGGAAAACAACTCAAGCGGAATTTGGACTTGAGATCACGGACGTCACACAAAAGGTGCCCAAAATTTCTTCCGTCTTCTTCAAGGGGCACAATCTAATTTATCTGCTTGAGGCGGTTCAATACCACTGCACGCATTTAGCCCGGCACTATTCCAGGATTTGTAAACGCTTTTCGGAGATTCCGGGAGACGAATCGAATGATTGCGACAGCGCTCTTTTTAGTGGAGTGCCTGAACCCTATTTCGAATTTGATTCATTGGTCACTGCAGTTCGTCGCGCATATGATTCATGCCGGTATCTCTTATGGCAGTATTTTGGTTCTGCCGATGAAAATATGCCAAGGTCAATCGATACGACACTCCGTCTGTGTAGCACCCTCCCGCCGCATCTGTCCGAAAGGATGAAAACCAGTTGGTCCATCTACGGTGAAGAAGTAAAGGAGTATCGCGATTGTATTCAGCACTACGTTCCTCTGGATTTCGGCCTTTCTACCATTAAAATGGAGAAACTAGACCAGGGGCCTTGGTCGGCTCGGGTGCTCATACCAGACAACCCATCGGCCAGATCGGTTGAGAAGTTCTTATACGCCAAAAATAGGGACGCGCTCACTTATGGGTGGGAGGTGAGCAACGAAATCCTCGAGGTAGCAATGGTTTTGTTAGATGCTATAGCCGCTCACGAAAGCTCTGCAACTGACTGAAAGGATTTTGCGGATTTCAAGGTTTTAAGGGAATGTTCTGGGATTCCGCGGTTCAAGAAAATTGATTTTCAGGCTTCCCAGGCGGTCGGCTCGTGTAGAATATGGCCCATCTTTAAATCCACAACTTCACTGCATAAACTCTGAACCACTTTTCGGGGGGCAGGTCATCATCCCCTAGTCAACGAACCGTCATTGAGACGGCTTTTAAATAAAGGAGGCTATTATGCCGGACAGCGTTTACAAAGTCATCGAACTAGTGGGGACCAGTACGCAATCGTGGGAAGACGCCGCCAAACATGCGGTGGAAACCGCTTCCAAATCACTGGACGACCTACGCATCGCGGAAGTCGCCAAACTGGATATGAGGGTGGAAAACGGGAAAATAGTGGCCTACCGCGCCCGCGTGCACCTGTCGTTCAAGTACAAAGAGTGATATTACTCGACGATGATACGATCTGACAAATGAGACATTTTTAAATTGCCTTAATCCTGACGCTTATTCC
>CAYPKH010000240.1:0-3748 GCA_964411245.1 uncultured Nitrospina sp. | reverse complement strand
ATGATGCTTCAGCAGGACCAGCCCGACGATTATGTGCTGGCCACCGGGGAACAACATACGGTGCGCGATTTTGTGAACATCGCTTTCGGGTATTGCGGCCTCGAGCTGGACTGGCAGGGTTCGGGCATGAAAGAACAAGCCGTCGACAAAGCCACCGGCAAGGTGCGGGTGGAAGTGAACCCCAAATATTTCCGGCCGGCGGAAGTGGAAACGCTGTTGGGAGACTCCTCCAAAGCCAGGACCCAGCTGGGCTGGGCGCCTAAAACTTCGTTCCAGGAATTGGTGGAAATGATGGTCGAAAACGACCTCAACTTAGTGGGATTAAAACGCAACGATATTTTAAAGCGATCGACCTCGGCGATCTAGGCCGCGAAGCTCAACTTTCGGATTGCCGGCACCCCTCTTCCAATCGATGTAATAGGGTGTTCATTCCCTTGAACGCCAGTCCCCAACCGAGCGCCGTCCCAAGGCTGTTGGCGCCGACATCCCAGAAATCTCCACTCCGGTAACCGGTGTACGATTGCAACACCTCGAGCAGAATTCCAAGCATCACAAATCCGCCCGCCAGCCATCCGTAGCGGGATCGATGATGGAGCTGGGCAAACCAAAGCATCAAAACGCCGTAAGCTAGAACGTGCAGCAACTTGTCCATCCAGGGGAAATCCACCGGTAGGGGAGCGGCCGGGGAAAGCGACAAAACCACCACAAGCACCACCAGGCCATAGCCGATAAGGGTCCAAAGGAATCTGAATTTCAGCGGGGCCATGAAAAGGAGTGTAACACGCCGCGGGCTCGGAACCTTTTCGATGTGGGGTCCTTAGGGGAGCAAGGACCAAAAGGGGACCGGCGGCGCAATGACGGGTTTGATCTTCGATCACGGGATGCGTCCGGCCTAAAAGTTAAAGATGCATACCGTCAGAATCAGGAACATGAGAGCGGGACGGGTCATTTTTTTTATCAACCGGCAAATCATTCCTTTACACATGGTATTCCATTCCTCCATACACTTGATTTTCATTTCCGGATCAGGACAGCGTCACGCTTCCCGGGTTTCCGAGCCTCGCATGTTGCGGATGGAAAGCGCCCCGGTAGCCCTTCCGCAGATAATGGTGAACCTTTGGCCTGATGGCGGGACGAACCAGGGTCGCCGCAGACGGTTGGGCCGACGGTTCGATGACGGCAATCCCACCCCCATTCTGTGGAATGACGGCCGTATTCTCCGAAAATGCGCCGCCATTGAAAAGGAACGAGGTGACGGCGGTCAGCAAAATTTGGACTATCCAGGAGTTGAAAGTTTTTTTCATGGTCTTAGGGTTCCTGATTAACGCTGAAATCCGAAGCGAGCCCGAGGCTCACTGTTCAACGGGAATTATAAAAGAAATCATGGATTTACATTCACCCCGTTCAGCACGAGGTGGGTGTAAGTCTAGTCATCGGAACCGCCTCTGGCAATACCCCTAAAGGGGTATTATTGCACACGGCCGGAGAGAATTTCTAAAGGCTTAAAAATTCAATGGGTTAGTTTGAAAGATTTTCAGCCGGGAGGGGGGTTCCGCGGTCTTTGGCGGGTCTCTGCAATTTTTCCCCATTCACCGAGGGTGAGCGGTTTTTCTATTCCAAATTCTATTGGCTAACGGAATAAAGATCGGGTTTATTTTGACATCTTTCCAAATTTAAATTATGATCCACCAAACCAATAGTTTAATGAAACTTTACCGGCAACCCCGTGACCATGAACACCCCAACGGATACCCCATCTGTGATCAAGTCTGGAAAATTTTCTCTTCAGGAATCCTTTAAAATTCTGCTGGAATGCCGGAACCGCGAGGATCTGAAAAAAGTAGTCAAGGACTATATCTATCCCGCTTTCGAGGATGATTTCCGTCACTTTGTGATTGAAATATCGGCCACCGAACCGCCCCCGCTTTTAGGGTGTTCAGGATTCACCCGCCGGGATCAGGAAGTCATTCGCACCTATCTGGAGGAAGATTCTCTGTCCAAAGTCCTGTTGCTTCACAACGACGTCAGCGAGCAGATTTTTTTAAGAGATGAAAACGAGGCGCAAACGCTTTTCCCGTTCCTGGCGTTCAAAATCAAAACCGTGGTGCTGGAAGAGGAATTGATGAAATGGCAGGCCATGGTTCAGGGACTTTTAAAATCGCCTTCCGGGATTGCCGTGGTCAATGGCGAGCGGGAGGTGGTCACGTCCAACCCGGCCTTCCAGGACATTTTTGAAATGGACTCCGGAGCGGCCCTCCCGCAGAACCTGATCAAGGTGCTCGCAAGAGAGCAGGCCAATTTGGACGCATCGGATTTCGTCGAAGACGGGAAGTGGGGCAAGGAAGTTTCGTTTTTTACCCTTCCCAAAGGGACCTACAAATTATATTTGATTCCGCTGAAGGCCCTGGGTACCCGGGAATCGGAATTATGGCTGTTGCGCATTCATCCCGCCGCCGACCCGTTCACCAAATCCAACCAGCTGATTGAAAAGGCGGGGCTCACCTGGCGCGAAATGGAAATCTGCTGTTTGATCCACGATGGGCTGGGCCGGAATGAAATTGCCGAGCGGCTCTTCATCAGCGCGCATACCGTTAAAACCCACCTGAAGAAGATTCACAAGAAACTGGAAGTCAATTCCAGGACTCAATTGGTCGCCTACCTCAACCAGCATGCAGATGAAACCCATGGCGCCGGATTTGCCTGACACCGGACTCCTTCATCCAGGGTTTTCTTGATCCCATTCCCCTCTGATCATGCCCAACCGATGGTTTGAATTCCTTGCTGGCGCCAACAGGCAGCCTCCATTGGGCCGAATCGTTGCCAGCACTCCATTCAATTTTTTATAAAACATAATTTCGGGAATATTTTCCGGTTTCCAGGGTCCATATATTAAGTGGACTTTCCATTTTTAAGGGCCTTTCAGAATGGGGCCCGTCAGGGTTGAACCTCCCTAGAGAAGCCATAGCCAATGTTGCTTCCATTGACCCTGGCGGGTACCCTTTGTTTTATTTAAGGTTCCAGTCAGGCTCTATCAAAGGTCCGACCACAGGTGAAAACCCGACCCTCCTCTTGGACCCAATTCCGTTTAAGTAAACAAATCAAACCTTTATGTGCAATTGAAGGGGTATTTTCAGGAGTTTTAGCATTTTTTATACCCATAGAGGGTATAACCACTGGCGTATTGTCATTTATCTGATAAAATGGTTTAAATGGTTAATTTACATCTACTTTTAATGTTATGAATGATAATACCAACAAGTCCGAACCTGCGTCGTTCATAGCTCCCGACAAGAAAAAGGAAATGTTGAAGACCATTGACGTCCTCAGCTTTTTCCACGAATCCACCCTCGAACGGCTGGCCCAGGAGAGCAAGGAAATCCCGCTGAAACCCGAAACCGTCGTGTTCGAGGAAGGGGATCCGGGAAATGCCATGTACATCGTCCTTGAAGGGGAAATTTTGATTCATAAGGGCGGAAAACCGTTGACCAACATGCTGCCGGGAACCTTCTTCGGTGAGATGTCGCTGATTGAGTCCGTCCCGAGAACGGCCGGTGCGGTTGCCCTGGTCCCGTCAGTTCTTCTGGAAATCAACGAAACCCAGTTCCAGGATTATTTTGCGACCCAACCGCAGGCCCTCATGGCCATCATGAAAACCCTGTCAGCGCGTTCCCGGAAAATTTCCAACACTCTGGTTTCACCCAATTCTCCCGTCATTAAACTTGCCGGAGACAAGGTCTCCAGGGATACC
>CAYPKH010000239.1:0-3753 GCA_964411245.1 uncultured Nitrospina sp. | reverse complement strand
GTCCAGCAATTCAAACAGATACACTTTTTTGGCGCCCTGCCGGAGAGAGGTTCCCAGACAGTCCGAGCCCGTATCACCGCCGCCGATGATCAGTACGTTTTTATCCTTGGCGGTAATGCTGATGTCCTCGGGAACCGTGTCGCCTTCGTTGCGCTTGTTCTGCTGAGGAAGAAAATCCATTGCGAAATGAATACCGTCCAGCTCCCGCCCCGGCACCGGCAAATCCCGCGATTTTTCGGAACCGCAACACAGGATGACCGCGTCGAAATTATCCAATAGTTCTTTGCCGGGCAGGTTCACCCCGATATGCGAATTGGGTTTGAACACCACCCCTTCCGCTTCCATCAAATCAATTCGGCGTTTGACGATCCGTTTTTCCAGTTTGAAGTCGGGAATGCCATACATCAAAAGTCCGCCGATGCGGTCCGCCTTTTCAAAAACCGTCACGGTATGCCCGACCTGGTTCAACTGATCCGCGGCGGCCAGGCCGGCCGGACCCGACCCGACGATCGCTACCTTTTTATCCGTTCTCTTTTTCGGCGGATTCGGCTGCATCCAGCCGTTTTCGAATCCCTTTTCTGCGATGATCTCCTCAATGTTGCGGATGGTCACCGCCGGTTCGTTGATGGCCAGCACACAGGCACCCTCGCAGGGCGCGGGGCAGATGCGCCCGGTGAACTCGGGAAAATTGTTGGTGCTGAGAAGCAGGGACAACGCTTCTTCCCACTTGTTGCGGTACACCATATCGTTCCAGTCGGGGATGGCGTTGCCCAGCGGGCATCCGGTATGGCTCTGGCAGAACGGCAACCCGCAGTCCATGCAACGCGCCCCCTGCTCCTGATATTTTTCCAGCGGAAACGGTTCATAGACCTCGTTCTTATCCTTCAACCGGTCACTGACCGGCCTAGGCTTCGGAGTCTCCCTCTGAAATTCCATAAAACCCTTAACCGAACCCATCAAGCCACCTCTTCCAATACCTGCTGTTTCTTTTTCCGTTCTTCCAGCACCCGGCGGTAATCGGTCGGGTACACTTTGACGAATTTGGGAAGCGTCGCCTCCCACTCATTGAGAACTTTTTCAGCCACTGTGCTGCCCGTCAGTGTTCGATGTTCTTCGATCAAGTTCCGGAGTTCTTGGATATCCTCTTCCTCTTCCACCGGTACAAGATCGACAATACTCTGGTTGCAATGGATGGCAAACTGCCCTTCACGGTCCAGCACGTAGGCGATGCCGCCGCTCATTCCGGCGGCGAAGTTGCGGCCCGTTTCGCCGAGCACCACCACCCGTCCGCCGGTCATGTATTCACACCCGTGATCTCCCACACCCTCGATAACCGTATGCGCTCCGCTGTTGCGGACGGCGAACCGTTCCCCGGCCACGCCCCGGAAAAAGGCTTTGCCGGCAATGGCGCCATACAGGGCCACGTTGCCGATCAAAATGTTCTCTTCGGCCACGATGGGGCATTCCTCCGGGGGGGACACGACCAGATGACCGCCGGAAAGTCCCTTGCCGATATAATCGTTGGCGTCACCGTGCAGGGTAAAGGTCACCCCCGGCGCCAGAAACGCGCCGAAACTTTGACCCGCCGACCCTTTGAAATCGATCCGGATGGTGTCTTCCGGTAAACCTTCCTCTCCGTACCGTTTCGAAATTTCATAACTCAGCATGGCGCCGGTCGCGCGGTCCACATTACCGATCGGAGTGCTCACCGAAACGGGTTTTTGATGCTCAATCGCCAGCCAACATTCCTGAATCAGTTTGCGGTCGAGACACCCTTCGCCGATATCCCCGCTCAAATCCTGGTTACACACATTGTGAGTAGCGACATCCGAACCCACATCCGCCTTAAACAATATTTTCGAAAAATCCAGGCCTTGGGATTTCCAATGGCCGATCGCATCATCCATTTCCAACAGGTCGGCACGCCCGATCATTTCGTGGAATTTGCGGAATCCCAACTCGGCCATCCACTCGCGCACCGCCTGGGCCACGAACTGAAAGAAGGTCACCACATGCTCCGGTTTGCCGGAAAATTTCTTGCGCAGTTCCGGGTCCTGCGTCGCTATGCCCACCGAACAGGTGTTGAGGTGGCATTTGCGCATCATGATGCACCCCATGGTAATCAAGGGCGCGGTGGAGAATCCGAACTCATCGCCCCCGAGCATGGCGCCGATTACCACATCGCGTCCGGTTTTCAATTGACCGTCCACCTGTACCCGGATGCGCCCGCGCAAATCGTTCATCACCAATACCTGCTGGGTCTCGGAAAGGCCCAACTCCCAGGGCAGGCCGGCGTATTTGATCGAGGTCTGCGGAGACGCGCCGGTGCCGCCGTCGTGGCCGGAGATGAGAACCCCTTCGGCCCGCGCCTTGGAGACGCCTGCGGCGATGGTGCCGACTCCCGCCTCGGCCACCAGCTTGACGCTGACATCGGCCTCGGGGTTGGCGTTGTGCAAATCGAAGATCAACTGTTGCAGGTCTTCGATCGAGTAAATATCGTGATGCGGCGGTGGTGAAATCAAACCGACTCCCGGTGTGGAGTGCCTGATCTTCGCAATGTATTCGGACACCTTAAAGCCCGGCAACTGCCCGCCTTCCCCCGGTTTCGCCCCCTGGGCGATTTTGATCTGCAACTCGTCCGCGTTGGTCAGGTAATGACTGCTCACGCCGAACCGGCCGGAGGCCACCTGCTTGATTTTGCTGCGGCGTGAATCGCCGTTGGCATCGGGGGTATACCTTACCGGGTCTTCACCGCCTTCACCCGTATTGCTTTTGCCTCCCAGGCGGTTCATGGCAATGGCCAGGGTTTCATGCGCCTCACGGGAAATCGACCCGATCGACATCGCCCCGGTGCAGAATCGTTTGGTGATGGCCTCGACCGGTTCCACTTCCTCGAGGGGAACCGGCTCCCGTTTTTTAAACCTGAACAATCCGCGCAGGGTGCAGGCGCGGGTATTCTGCTCGTCGCTGATCTTCGAGTATTTCTTAAACAGTGAATAATCATTGGACTGGGTGGAGTGCTGCAACATGGACACCAGGTTGGGACTGACCATATGCTTTTCGTGGCCGCGCCGCCAATGGTATTCCCCGCCGGGGTCCAGCGCCGGGCGAAAGATTTTCGTCCGCTGGTACGCGGTGCGGTGCCGCGCCAGGGTTTCCCGGGCGATCGCGTCCAGCTCGACCCCGCTGATGCGCGACGGCGTTCCTGTAAAGTAACGGGAAACCACCGAATCGTTGAGGCCGACCGCTTCGAAAATCTGCGCGCCCCGATAACTCTGGATGGTGGAAATTCCCATCTTCGCAATGATCTTGTACAACCCCTTGCGCGTCGCCTTGAGGAAATTTTGGACCCCCTTTTCAAACTCCATCTTTTCGACATAATTCCCGTCGCGGATGATCTGCTCGATGGTTTCATAAGCCAGGTAAGGGAAAATACCGCCGGCGCCGTAACCGATCAATAAAGCGAAATGCATCATCTCGCGCGCCTCGCCGGTTTCCACCACCAGACCGGCGCGGGTCCGGGTCCTTTCGCGCAACAGATGATGATGTACGGCACCCGTCGCCAACAGGCTGGGAATCGCGGCATGATCTTCATCAATGCCGCGGTCCGACAAAATAATAATGGTTGCGCCGTTTTCAATCGCCTCGGACACCCTAATGCACAGGTTTTCGAGCGCTTTTTCCATGCCCCCTTCCCCTTCTTCCACGGGAAACAGCAGGGAGAGGGTCACCGGTTTCAAATCGTTCTGATCG
>CAYPKH010000238.1:0-3754 GCA_964411245.1 uncultured Nitrospina sp. | reverse complement strand
CGAATCAGGGACCTCGCCTGCGCACCTGTTTTATCGGTTTCACCTACCTGCTGGCGGCGCTCGGCGTGGCCTGCCTGATGTTCGGGGCGGTCATCCCCCTGGCTGCGGGAATCCTGTTCCTGACGGCGCTGGCGGTGTGTTTCACCCTGGAGCTGTACCGGAAAATCCCGATCCTGCCGCCGGTGAAGTTTTCCGTCTGGGTGACGGGCCTCATCGTCTTGCCGCTGATTTATTTGATATGGAAACCGCCGATTCTGGACCTCACGGTCTGGTTCCTGGTGTTCATCCTGCTCACCCGTTTCGTGTTCAAATCGGAACTCAACGACTACCTTTACGGCTATCTGATTTCGATCGTCTGTCTGCTGATCGGCGCCCTGTTCATTCAGGACCTGGTGTTCGGTGCGCTGTTTCTTTCTTTTTACCTCGTGCTGTGCTGGTGCCTGATGTTCTACAACATGATGGTGGAACGGGTGGGCACCCGGTGTCCGCCGTCGGGGTTTCACCATGCCGGAGACCAGGAAGCGACCGGGTTGTCGCTGTTCGGCCTGTCGGCGACAATGATTCTCGCCAGCTTTCTGTTGACGGCGGCCATTTTCGTCAGCTTCCCGCGTCTGGGCCTGGGGTTTCTGGCGTTCGATACCGGCGAGGGGGCGGTCAGCGGGTTTTCCAAACAGGTGGAGTTGGGCGAGGTGGGCCGCATCAAGCAGAACGACAGCGTGGTCATGCGGGTGGAGTTCCGCAAAAACGGCCAGGTCTTCCGTCCGCCGCCGCGGGTTCTCTGGCGGGGGGTGACGCTGGACCACTATGACGGCAAGACCTGGATCTCCACCATGCCGCTCGCCTGGCAGTCCTTCAACTACCGGGGCCAGGGCAGGTGGTTGTTCACGGTGCCGGCCCCCAAGGAAACGGTGGTGCAGGAAGTCTACATGGAAGCGTTCCACACGCCGGTGGTGTTCACCTACGGGATTCCCGTCAAAATCGATGGCACCTTCAAAAAAATTCAAATGGACCAGGGATTTTCCCTGCAAACCCAGGGCCGGCACAGCGGGCCCCGGCGGTTCACCCTGATCGCGGACGTCGGCAACACCCAAACCAACTACCCGCAACCGGTGTATTTCCATCAGCGCAACCTGTTTCCCAAACGGTTTCTGCAGTTGCCGGAGACCGCACCCCGGACCGCCCAACTGGCCCATGGCTTAGTGGATGCGGCCGACCCGGATGCGGTCAAGGCGCACAAAATCCTCGCCTACTTGAAAAACAATTACGGGTATTCCCTGGATGTGGAACGGAAAACCCATAAGCGGGCACTCGAGGAATTTTTATTCGAACGGCGGGAGGGACACTGCGAATATTTCGCTTCGGCCATGGCGGTGCTGTTGCGGTTGAACGGCATCCCGTCGCGGATCGTCAACGGGTTTGCCGGCACGGAATGGAATGACCTGGGGCAATACATGGTGATCCGGCAGGCGAACGCCCACTCCTGGGTGGAAGCCTATCTCCCGGGCCTGGGCTGGAAAGTGTACGATCCCACCCCGCCCGATCCGGCGGCCCTGTTGGCAACGCCCAACGCGCTGGCGCAGAGACTCGACCTCATGCGGTTGTACTGGCAACGATACGTCATCCGGTATTCGATGCAGGACCAGATCCAACTGGCGAATTACTTTCAACGCGAAACCCGAAACTTCAAGGACCGGTGGCAGGAGTGGAAAATCCCCAGCCTGCGTGAAGTGCTGGACAGCCTGCACAACTATCCGTGGGCGCTCGGGTTGGCGATGGCCGGATTCCTAGCGTGGCGCATCCTGGCCGGGAAATACCCGTGGCAGGGCACCTCGTGGGCGCCCCGTCCGCCCTTCGCGGTTCGAGTTTACCGGCAAATGCTGAAACGCCTGGAAGCGCGCGGCATCTTCAAACCCAAAAACGCGACGCACCTGGAATTTCTGAAGGCTCTTCACAGTCTGTCGCCGGACCAACGGGAAGCGGTCGAATCGATCACCCGGTTTTACGAACGTCACCGGTTCGGCAACCTGCCCTTTATACCGGGCGAGCAACATCAGATCCAAACCCTGATCCGGCAAGTTTAAGCCGTTCCCTGGTTCCCCTAAACGCGGTGTGCCGAGAGAAGGGGTGCGGAGACTTGGGTTGACAACCTATGACCCAGCCTATATATTTCGCTTTTTCGTGCCAGTCCGTTCACCTATCTTTGCCGGGAGTTCTGCATGCGCCGGATGCACGGCCTGATGTTCCTGATCCTGTTCGCGGCCTTCACCGCCCCCGCCCATGCCGGGGGGATTTATTTTGGAACTTCGGTGGGTGTGACGCTTAGGCCGGATACCACCCTCACCAGCCCGAGTCTGGGAAGCACGAGGATAGTGTTCGATGGCGGCTTCACCCTCGCGGGTTTTCTGGGCTATGATTTCGACGGCCCGCTGAGACTGGAAAGTGAAATTTCCTACCGCGAAAATGAAATCCGTACCGACGGCGGAATAACCCCGCAGGCCGGGACCTCGGCGCTGATGTTCAACGGGTTTTACGATTTTTCCCCTTTTAAAAATTCCTTCGAAATATATTTTGGGGGAGGAATCGGCGCGGCCACCGTGCAACTCACCACGATTTCCCTGGGACAGTCCCTCGATGAAAGTAAAACGGTGTTCGCTTACCAGTTGGAAGCCGGATTCGGCTGGAATTTCCGTTCCCATTTCAATTTCAGTCTGGGATACCGTTTCTTCAGCACCGCCGATCCGGAATTTGTTTTATCGTCGGGATCGCGGGCCCGAATGGAATTAGAAAACCATGAAATAATCATAAAATTAAGATACCGGTTCGACCTTTAAAACCCGCCCGCCAGACTTGCGGACCGCTTCATATAAATTGGATTGATTATGGAACCCTTAAAGCGTTCCGTGCCGGTCGGCACTTAAAACCGGTTGCGGCGTTCCCCCCTATTTGCTATTCTCCTGATAGTTTTACAGCCATCCAACTTCGGGAAGAGACATGAAACGTATTTTTGGACTGGTCATCGGGGTTCTGGTACTGCTCATGGCGGCACCGGTATGGGCACAGGCCCCCCCTCAAAGCATGTACCTTTCCGGTAACATTGGATTTGGGATCCGGCCGGATGCCGATTTCAACGGAGGGCCGGACCAATTCGATAATGACCCGGCTTTCGTCATCAATGGCGCCATCGGTGTCGAGCTGAACCCCATGATCCGAATCGAGGGAGAAATCGGATTACATTCTAACACCGCAGACCTTTTCTCCGTTACTTCTAATGAGTTCACATTTTCGATGGTCAGCTTTATGGGTAACGGTTATTTCGATATTCCCACTAATTCCCCTTTGAGGCCTTACTTGGGGGCAGGACTGGGATTTGCTGTAGCCGCAGTAGAAGAAGAAAATATTTTCGGAGCTACTTCAACAGATACCGATCTGGTGGGGGCTTTTCAACTGATGGCGGGACTGGGTTTTGAAATCAGCCCCAGGGCTACTTTAACCTTCGGGTACCGTTATTTCACCACCAGCGATCCTGATTTTTTAACCACCTTTGGACCCCTCGAAACCGAATTCACCAGTCACGATTTCCTGTTCGGCGCCCGCTTCCGGTTTTAAAGGCCCACGTCTGCCGGCCGGTCCGGCGACCCGCCAATCCAATCCAACAATGGTCTTCCGGGGGACTCGCGTCTCCCTTATTTATTCACACCTTCCATTGAATTTCCACGAGAAGGGCGTATATTTTCTTCATAGGTTATAAATCGAT
>CAYPKH010000237.1:0-3767 GCA_964411245.1 uncultured Nitrospina sp. | reverse complement strand
TGGAAGAAGGCTCCAATGCGGCGCGGATGAATCTGCAACCCGGCGACGTGTTATTGCAACTGGACGGCCAGGAACTGGCGGATGTGGAGGATTTGGCGGCGCAACTGCAAAAACGGAATTTTGGAGACAGGGTGCGCATCCTACTCAAGCGCGGCGATAGCGAACAGGATGTGTCGGGAGTTTTACAAGAGGCCCCAAAAACTGAATAACCTTTCCCTGCCACAGAGAAAAGAATAAATAACCACTGATGCCTGTCCAGAGCTTGCCGAAGGGAACACAGATAAATACGGATGAAGAATCTCTGTTTTATGTTCCCATCGGGCGTGGCTCGGCCATCATGCCGCTCAGTTGTTCCAGATGGGCGTCGCCGGTCAATTCCAGGAAAATATCTTCCAGATGTTCGTGGTCGGTCGAGGCCTGGCGCCGCAACTCGTCAAGCGTCCCCAGGGCAATGACCTCGCCCTTTTGAATAATGCCGATCCGGTCGCACATCGCCTGGGCGATGCCGAGGGAATGGGTGGACATGAACACGCAAACTCCTTTGCGGCACAGGTCGCCGAACAGTTGCTTGACCTGCCGCGCGCCCTTCGGGTCCAGCCCCACCATCGGCTCATCCACGACCAGCACCTGCGGATCGTGCAACAGCGCGCCGGAGATGATGAGTTTCTGTTTCATCCCGTGCGAATAGCCCTCGACCAGTTTGTCGGCCGCCTCGGCGAGATCGAAAAATTCCAGATACTGGTGACCCGTCTCGAGAGCGCGGGTGGCCTCCATGCCATAGAGATCGGCGATGAACGACAGGTATTCGCGCCCGGTCAGTTTTTCATAAATGAACGGCCGGTCGGGGATGTATCCCATGATCGACTTGGCCTCTTCCGGCTGGCCGGAGATGTCGTAGCCGCCGATGGATACGGTCCCGGCCGTGGGTTTGAGCAAACCGACGATCATCTTGATGGTAGTGGTTTTGCCCGCGCCGTTGGGTCCCAGAAACCCGAAGAGTTCGCCTGCGGGAACTTTCAGGTCAATACCTTTCACCGCTTCGTGGTTGGAATAACTTTTGACCAGATTCTGTAGATGCAGCATGATTTCCTTTCTAAACGATGTCAAAGGAGCGCAGGCTCTGAGGCCCGATCCAGTTGAGATCAATTTTGGACACCTTCGCCAGGGCCGGGCCGTGCCGGCACCATTCGATCAACTCCTCCAGTTTGCCCTTGTCCCCCTCGGCGTGGATTTCCACCGATCCGTCATCACAGTTTTTCACCCAGCCGGTCAGCCCCAGCCCCTGTGCGACTTTCTGCGTTTTGGCACGGTAAAACACACCTTGAACGTGACCGTGGACAAACATGTGGACCGCTTCGGCATCACCCATCGGACACTACCCCCCGCGGTTGGCCCGGTCGAAGAGGTTCTGCACCTCACGGTAAATGGCAAATGTGGAACCGTCGCCGATTTTCTTGCCGTATTTGCCCAGGTCGCGCATGATCCTCTGAAACTCGGAGGTCGCTCCGGTAAAGTCGTCGATCAACGGACGAAACGAGGTCTGTTCCTCGGGGTCCAGACGGTCACAGATGACCCGCAACCGGTCTTTCAATGGCTCGAAGTTTTTCTCCATGTTACATAGGGTAGCTTTCCCATAAAACCTTTGCAACGAATTTTCCCGATCCGGGCCTTTCTTGAGGCTTTGCCCCCCCCTCCAGGCGATCTCCCCGCTTTCCAGGCCGGTTTTTGGCCTTGACCCACCGATATGTTTTGTGATATATATCGAAATCACACCAACCGGAATTTGAGGCTCCAAAGGATGACCGCTCCAGGATGGAAACGATGGGTCACAGGATTCGCGCTAACGCTTTGGGCGGCCACCCCGGCCGTTGCTGGAGAGGTGACGGTCGCCGTGGCCTCCAATTTTCTGAATCCGCTCAAACTGTTGATACAGGAATATCAAAAACAAAGCGGACACCAGGTGCGCACCGTGTCCGGCTCAACGGGAAAACTGTACGTGCAGATCCTGCACGGCGCGCCGTTCGATGTATTGCTCGCGGCGGACAGCGCGCGGCCCCGCCTGTTGGAAAAGGACGGACAGGCGGTTGCAGGATCTCGGTTTACGTATGCCCGAGGCAAAATCGTTTTGTGGAGCGCCGATCCGAAACGGATCGCTGCTGATGGCAAAAACATTTTACATCGCCGAGATTTTAAGCACCTGGCGCTGGCCAATCCCAAAACCGCGCCCTACGGAAAAGCCGCTGTTACGGCATTACAACGATTGAACCTGTGGGAGGCGTTGTCCCCGATGATCGTGCAGGGCGAAAACATCGGCCAGACGTTTCAATTCGTGGCCACCGGCAACGCGGAGATCGGGCTGGTCGCCCTTTCCCAGGTTATGGATCCCCGTCTCAAAATCAAAGGGAGCCGATGGCTGGTCCCGGAGGATTTATATGATGCCATCGACCAGGACGCGGTCCTGCTCACCCGGGGAAAATCCAATCCGGCGGCGCGGGCGTTCCTCAAGTTTTTACAATCGGACCGAGCGAGAAATATTCTTCAATCTTATGGCTACGGTCTGAAATGACCACGCAGCATAGAAGAAAGGCTTTTGGATAATGGACTGGCAACCGGTATGGATCACCCTGCAACTGGCGGCCACCACAGTGGGCGTTCTGCTGTTGATCGGAACGCCGGTGGCGTGGTGGCTGGCGCACACGCCGTCGCGCGCGCGGATCTGGGTGGAGGCGGTGGTCGCTCTGCCGCTGGTGTTGCCGCCGACGGTGCTCGGATTTTATCTGCTGATCGCGCTCGGCGTCAACGGCATCATCGGCGGACCGTTTCAATCGATGACCGGGTCTTCCCTTGCGTTCACCTTCCCCGGCCTGGTGATCGCCTCCACCCTGTATTCCTTTCCCTTCGTCGTGCAACCTCTGCAGGGAGCGTTCGAAGCCTCGGGAAAAACTTATCTCGAGACGGCGTGGACGCTGCGCGCATCCAAATGGGACGCCTTTATCAGCGTCGCCTCTCCTTTGGCCGTTCGCGGTTACCTCACCGCGATGGTGCTGGGGTTCGCGCATACGCTGGGAGAGTTCGGGGTGGTGTTGATGGTGGGCGGCAACATCCCAGGCAAAACCAAGGTGGTGTCCATCGCCATTTACGATCACGTCGAGGCCCTCGAATATTCACAGGCACATATGCTTTCGGGAGGCCTTTTGCTGTTTTCCTTTTTGGTGTTGCTGGTGGTGTACGCGTGCAACCGCCGCCTGCCGGTGCACGTCTCATGAGCGCCATCGTTTCCCGGTTCCGCGTGCACTATGAAAAATTCCGCCTGGAAACCGAGCTGGAGTTTCCCGACCGGGGGGTGACGGTGATCTTCGGCCGGTCCGGTTCCGGCAAACCCACGCTCCGGCGTTGCCTCGCCGGGCTGGAGCGGTCGCCCCCGGGTTATATGAAATTCGGCGAAAGCGTGTGGCAGGACGAATCATCGAACCTCTTTCTGCCGGTTCACCGCCGGCCCATCGGCATGGTGTTTCAGGAGGCGCGGCTGTTCCCGCATCTGACGGTGCGTAACAACCTGATGTATGGATACCGCCGGATCGATCCCCGGCTGAGACATATCGGGTTCGACCGGGTGGTGGATCTGATGGACCTGCACCCTTTTCTGGACCGGCGGCCGCAGGGTCTCTCCGGCGGCGAACAGCAACGGATAGCCATCGGACGCGCCCTGTTGACCAGCCCCCGGCTGTTGCTCATGGATGAACCGCTCTCCAATCTCGACGCCGAGC
>CAYPKH010000236.1:0-3808 GCA_964411245.1 uncultured Nitrospina sp. | reverse complement strand
AAAATTCTCGGGGAGGAATACAAGGAACGCCGCGTGACCTATTACTTCGGCCTGAATGAAGAGGACCAGCCCATCGGCGCCATGGTCATCGGCAACGAAATCGGCCGCTCCTATCCCATCACCTTCATGGTGGTGATCAATCCTGATGGCACGGTGAAGGACGTGGAGATCATGGTGTACCGGGAGCCGCATGGATGGGAGGTGCGGTTCGAATCGTTCCTCAGCCAGTTTTTCGGGCGGGATGCCCGGGACCCGTTCGACAACATCCACAACATCACCGGCGCCACGCTGTCGGTCCGCTCCATGACGCGGGGCGTAAAAAAAGCGGTGGCCGAGTTTCAGGTGATCTTCATAGATAAGGTGAAATAAAACCCCGCGCCCTGTGCGGACGTCATCCCTTATTTGAGAAGGGTTGCGGGATTATGGAAAGGAGGCCGGCGGGAATCCGCTCGTCCGGGAGATCAGTCCTTTTTCGCCGGAGTATACTTGAATTCGCAGAACGTTCCCAGTTTAGCAAAGGTATTGCTCAGCTTCAGGTCGACATAATCCTCCCGGGCCTGCGCTGGAATCGAATCAAAGTTGCAGGCCGTCTGGATGATGTCCGTCCGGCCGAAACGGATGAAGAACGTGGCGAACCAGCATTGCTTCATCTTAAAGGTCCAGTTCTTCTCGTCGTTCTTTTTATGTTCCAGCAGAAAATGCCTCCAGGTGAAGATCTCGTCCACCTTGGGAAGGTTGGTTTCCACGAACGTTTTAAACGGATTGTCCGACGCCTTCTCCTCGGCGACCATTTGATCGATCTCCGGCTTCAGCCAGCCCCGGCAGGCCTCCGTGATGTATTCCCGGGCCCGCTTGATATTGATGTTGTAATCCTCCAAAGCGGCATGGACGGTATAAATGAACAACGCAACCGTGGTCAGGTATTGCTCCTCCGGTTCCAGAGAATCCCCGTTTTCGTATTCCCACAGTTGGTCGAAATGGGTGCGGATTTTGTCCAGGTCGACATCGGCCTCCACCACTTTGAAATGAGCGAGAATCGGTTCGATCCGCGCACTGGCTCTTGGCACTGTTTTTTGCTCGCTGTCCTGTTCCGTTTCCTGGCGGCCTTCGTCACTCATGGGATTTCCTTAAATTCAAATTTGTCAATCAGTTATATGAAGTTTCCCCGGCACATACCCTGCGCAATGCGGCCTCGGGCTTCATGTTTCGCGATGGTTTAAAATAGCACATCCCAAGGCCTTAGATCAAGGTCTGGAAACTGTTTCAGGGATTATTTGGGGAGCGGGCGGCGCCCTTTCGGTGGAGCCGTTCGGCAAATTTGATACAATGCCGGAAATCAACCCACGCGAGAGAATATGGATTCAGATGTATACGACGTGGTGATTGTCGGGGCCGGGGTTATCGGCCACAGCATCGCCTATCAATTGAAAGGGGCCGAGCCCTCTTTGAGCATCGCCGTGCTGGGGGATCCCATGAACTCGGTGATGGCCTCGCGGGCGGCGGCGGGTATGCTGGCGCCTTACTGCGAGTGCAGGCGGGGGGATTCCTTTTTCCGGTTTTGCCGGGAGTCGCTTGATCGCTACCCGGCCTTCATCGAAGAATTGACCGCCGTCAGCGGGGTCGGGGTTTACCTGTCCATGGCGGGTTCCATCATGCCCGCCTCTTCGGTGGGGGACCAGTGGGACGAGCGCCTGCACTTTTTCCGGGAAGAGAAGATTCCACACGAAATCTGGCCGGTGAGCCGCGTGCGGGAACGGTGTCCGGACCTGGCGCCGGATTGCGGTGAGGTGATCTGGGTCGGCGAAGGCCAAGTCAACAACCGGCAATTGCACGATGCGCTGGTAGCCGGATCCGGAAAGCGGGGCGTCCGGAATATCCATCAAAACGCGACCGGGTTCCAGCGCTACTCCAACCGCATCCACGCGGCGGTGACCGATGCCGGTGAAATCCGCGGCAAGCGGTTCGTGGTGGCGGCGGGAAGCTGGTCCCAGCAGATCGGCAAAGTTCTCGAAGTTTCCATGCCGCTGAAACCCATCAAAGGCCAGATGTGCCGCGTGGCGGTGGAGGATGGACGGCTGGATTACACCCTCCACGGCAACGCCACCTATGTCGCTCCCTGGCGGGAGGGCAACGGATTCGTCCTGGGGTCGACCATGGAGGACCGGGGTTTCAACGCGATGGTGGAGGGCGATGTCATCCAGGGACTGATCGACCGCGCCGCAATCCTTCTGCCGTGCCTCAAGGATGCTCCCTTGATCGAATCGTGGGCCGGGTTGAGACCGGCGGCGGAAGATCTGATGCCCATCATGGGAGCCAGCGGACGCTATGAAAACCTGTACTACTCCACCGGCCATTTCCGCAACGGCATTCTCCAAACCCCGCGCCAGGCCGATTACATGGCCGCCACCCTGCTGGGAACCCTCAAGGATCCGATCGCGGAGTTTTCTCCCGATCGTTACGATCTTTAATTATTAAAGGAAGCATTAAAATCCCATGGCGAATCCTCCCCTGGCATTTGTGACCCGCAAACAAGATGAAGATCTAGTGCGGGATTTTCACCACGTCTGGCACCCTTGCACCCAGATGAAAGATCATGAAGAAGTGGCGCCGCTTTTGATCGACCGGGCCGAAGGGATTTATTTGTACGACCGGGAGGGACGGCGGTACATGGACGTGATTTCGTCCTGGTGGGTCAACCTGTTCGGCCACAATCATCCGCGCATCAACCGCGCCATCCGGGAGCAACTGGATAAAATGGCGCACGTGATGTTCGCCGGGGTGACGCATCCACCCGCCATCCACCTCGCGGAAACCCTGGTTCGGTTGTCATCACCCGAACTTACCAAAGTATTTTTTTCCGACAACGGCTCCACCTCCGTTGAAGTGGCGTTGAAGATGAGCCTGCAGTACTGGCTGCAAACCGGGAAGCCTCAAAAGACGAAATTTATTTTTCTGAAAGGCGGCTACCACGGTGAAACCCTGGGAGCCCTCTCGGTGTGCGGGATCAGTCTGTTCCGCGATAAATTTGAAAAAGTGCTGACGCACCATGTGGAAGTGGCGGGACCGGACTGTCTGCGCTGTCCGTTCGGGTTGCAGCGCGAATCCTGCCACGCGGAATGTTTTGAACCGATGACGCAGACGCTGGAGAAAAACCGGGAGTCCGTCGCCGGGGTGATCGTCGAACCGTTGGTGCAGGGAGCGGCGGGGATGAAGATGTATCCCCCGGTGTATTTGAAAAAATTGGAAGACGCCTGCCGGGCCTCCGGCGTGCATGTCATCTATGACGAAGTGGCGGTGGGTTTCGGGCGGACGGGGTCTCTGTTCGTCTCGGAACATCATGGGCTGAATCCCACCTTCCTGTGTTTGTCGAAGGGCATCACTTCGGGCTATCTTCCGCTGGCGGCGACGTTGACCACCGATAACATTTATCAGGCGTTTTATGACGATTACAAGTCGTTCAAGCTGTTCATCCACAGCCACAGCTATTCAGCCAACCCACTGGCCTGTGCCGCCGCAAACGCCACGCTCAGCCTGTTGACCGAGCCCGGATTCATGGACCGCCTGGAACCGAAAATAAAAGCGATGTGGAAGGAGGGCGAACGCTTGCGCGATCTACCGTGGTGCGGGGAGTTTCGTCAAACGGGAATGATCGTAGCGGTGGAGTTGGTGAAAGACCGCGACACCCTGGAAGCGTTTCCCATCGAACAACGCGTGGGGTATCAAATTTTTCTCGAAGGGTTGAAACGTGAAGTCTATCTGCGTCCTCTGGGGAACGTGGTCTATTTTATTCCGCCGCTGGTGATCGAGC
>CAYPKH010000235.1:0-3819 GCA_964411245.1 uncultured Nitrospina sp. | reverse complement strand
TAAAATTGCCTTCGGAGGCTCTCCGCCCGGGTAGTCTTACCAGCGTGACGCTGAATTCAGAATTATGTAATCCTGAGTCTGTCGAAGGGGAGCAGGGTTGCTCTGCGGTTTATTTCTTTCCCCGCGAAAACACCAGAAAATTCTGGCGGGGCAGGAAACCATGTTGTTTGGCCAGAATGTACCCAGCGGCTTGAAACTCTGCCAGCACCACCTCCCGTTTGGTGAAGTGCTTGAATGCCCCTTCCCGGAAATCGATGATCGCCACCCGCCCGCTGGATTTGAGATAGCGCGCGGCGTTCTGGAAATAGGCGGTGCGGTCTTGCAGGTGGTGGTAGGCGTTGACCGAGAAGATCAGGTCCACCTTTTCGGGGATCAGCGGGTCGTGTTCCACCGCCAGGACGGTCTGCACGTTCTCCGCCTGCTTTTGCACGGCCTGCTTGTCGACGCTGGCGTTCATTTCCTTATCGATGTCCACGGCGTAGACCTTGCCGGCGTCCCCCACCGTTTCCGCCAGGCGGAACGTGAAGTAACCGGTCCCCGAGCCGAGGTCCGCCACCGTCATTCCGGGTTTCAACTTGAGCGCCTTGACCACCCGTTCCGGGAACTGCCAGGTGTAGCGGTCCGGGTCCTGATAACGGAGGTGTCTGCCCTCCTGCACGCCGACGTGTTTGTGCTTGTGGCCGATCGAATGGGAGGTCGGACCCTCGGTAAAACATCCCGCCAGCGTCCACGTCCACAGCAACAGGAGCGCCCCAACGCGCCACCCACTGAGATGAATAAACGAACGGTTTGGTGTGGTCATCATTGCGTTTCCCTTATTGAATGATTAATGGAGCGCCCCTCCAACAGTTTCGGCGAAGCTCATTTGAATTTTCCGATCAGCCAGAACAAACCGGTCAAAACGGCGCTGATCAGGATACAGGTGGTGATGGGAAAATAAAAATTGAAATGGTCGCGGCGGATGACGATATCGCCGGGCAGTTTGCCGAGGCCGAGCTTGCCCAGGATGGGCCACAGCAAGCCGGTCACCAGCAGCAGAATCCCAAATGTAATCAGCACCCGTTGCATCACGGAAGCCTCCGTCACATCCGGAAAATTTTCTCACAGAAATCGGGAGATTCACAATCAGAAAACAGCGGTCAATTCACCCCATACCGCTGGGGATAGTAAGCGGGCTTGTTCAGAAAATAGTGTTGCTCGAGGTATTCGAAATAAAACTGGGTGACCCCGTTCTGGAATGTGGAAAACGAGGTCCATCCCCCGTGGCCGAGAGCATAACCCAGAAACATGAAATAGCGGACAATGCGGTTGGGGACCATTCTTTAGTGACCTTCCTCTGATTTCTGGACCGAGTCCACGTATCGTTTCACGGTTCGACGGTCCAATTTGGTACGCCGCGCCACTTCCTCGTAAGTACCGAATTGCTTGAACAACAGGGCACAATACCGGTTCAACAACTCCTTGGCCTCCAGCTGACCCAATTGAATTTTATACATCAGCTCTTCTTCCCAATTGAGATCTTGGGTGATGGAATCCCCCTCATAACTGCGGGTCAGCAGAATACGGCGCACCGCCTGTTCCAATTCCCGCACATTGCCGGGCCAGGGATACTCCGGAGGCAGATCCCGCTTCAGCGTGTCCAGGATCATTTGGGTGATGTCCGAACCTTCCTTACCGGTCATCTTTTCCACCAGGGAGTGTACCAGTAACTCCAACTCCGCGGGCGATTCCAAAAGACGCTGACGCAGGGTAGGAACCGTTATGACATCTGAGCATAAACGGTAGAAAAAGTCATCCCTGAATTTGCCCTGCTTGCGCAGGTGATGAATCGAATGATTGGTGGCGGCGATCACCCTCCCCGCAAACCGTTTTTGGTTGTGGCTGCCGACCGGGGTAAACACCCGTTCCTGCAATACCTGGAGCAATTTGATTTGGATGGGAACCGACAGGTCGCCGATTTCGTCCAGAAACAGAGACCCATGGATGTCGCACAATTCAAAGATGCCCACATGGTCTTCCACCGCCCCGGTAAAAGCCCCCTTTTGATGGCCAAACAGTTCCGATTCAATCAAGCTTTCGGGAAACTGCGACAGGTTGATGGGGAGGAAGATTTCGTTGAAATTGTATGCAAACCGGCCCTTGTCCTGATCATAAGGAATATAGCCTGACCTCCCAATGGCTCCCGCCGCCGACCCCTTCCCGGTTCCGGTTTCTCCCAGCAGTAAAGTGGAAAAATCCTCCATTCGGTTCAGGAGACAATAAATATAATTTCGCAAATCAAAAGTGAAAACGTTGTTCCATAATTTCAACCTTAATTTTTTCATGGAGGCGCTGTCGCCCAACAGGGATTGCGAAATAAAAAAGTAGCCGCGCCGCAATTGAAAAAACAAAGCAAAATAATGAAGGCTCTCCTGCAAGGTGAATCCCCGCGCTTGTAACCGTTTCACCGCCTGCCTGCCGAAGGGGGCCTGAATGGCTTTCCGGCCATCCGCCCATTGCCGCTGGACCAGCCGGTCAATCTCCGGAACGTATTCCAAATAAACCTGGAGCAGGAAGGCGTTTTGCACCCAATTGCGGTCCTCGGCGCGAACCGATTGAATCCGGGAAATTCCCTTCTGCTCCATGCGGGATAAACGCTGCTTGAGCGGGGATTGAAGGGTCCACAGAAAATGCTCCTTATGAAAATCCTCAATGGAATAATCAGGGATCACCTTTTGCAGTAAACCCAAATCCTCCATGAAAGGATTCAAAAACATGGTCTCGGTGATTTGAGACAGAAATTCCCGATCCTCGTGGGAAAGCCGGAGGTCCTTGCGGAAAGATGGAGTATTCTGTTTTTTACCAGCCATTGGCATCAATTGTACATCAGCCCGCATGAAATGCACATAAAAATGGAGTTCGACAAATAAAAATAATGCGAGAAATGCTGAAAAACCCTTTAAATTAAAGGGGTTTGTTAGCACGTCGGGTGTTAGGCACACATTTTGCCTTATATCTATCGACAGGTAATTTTATCCAACCACGATCCAACTTCAGGTGCCTTATGAAAACCCACATGATGAAAGGCTTCCACATGATCTTTGATGTATTGTATTCATTATATTTGCTGGATTCCCAATAGTTCCGGTTCGAAGCAGGGTTTGAGCATCAAAATTACCCCGGATATGAAAATTTAAGGGACCGCTGGCTAGACATATGGGTTGAACCGATATACTTTAAACCCGGCGGACGGGACCTACCAGGTTGCGTATGGATACTGCAACTCATGGATGGAATACCGTTACGGGTGAACCCTAATGAATTTCTGCATCCAAATAATTTTGAACGGACTGGTTATTTATTTCGCCTTTCTGACCAACATATCCCATGCGGAAACCACGCAAGAAAAGGGACTGCAAATCGCCACGGCCATGGAACGGCGGGATGACGGATGGATTGGACAGACTGCCGATGTCGAAATGGTGGTCGGAAAACAAAAAGAACCTGCTTATAAATTCCACATTCGAATGCTGGAAGTGCCCGACGACGGAGATAAGGGAATTATCGTGTACGATTATCCTCCCGACTTTAGGGGAGTGGTTTCTCTGGCTCATTTCCATCGTAATATTCCCAACGACATGTGGATTTTCATTCCCCGCAATAAAAGAGTGAAGCGGTTTTCTTCCCAGAAGAAAAACAGCTCGTTTCTAGGCTCCGAGTACACCAGTGAGGACTTGAACCGTGGCGAAGTGGAGAAATACACCTACCAGTGGATCCGCGATGAGGAATATGAGGGACTGCCCTGCTCGGTTATTGACCGTTTCCCCGTAGAAGATAATT
>CAYPKH010000234.1:0-3820 GCA_964411245.1 uncultured Nitrospina sp. | reverse complement strand
CATGGCCCGTTACATCGCCAAAAATCTGGTGGCCGCCAAAATCGCCGACCGGTGCGAAGTACAGCTGGCCTACGCCATCGGCGTGGCCGATCCGGTTTCCGTTTTTGTCGACACGTTTTATACGCACCACATCGACCCCAAAAAAATCGAAAAACTGATCCGCGATCATTTTGATTTGAAACCGGCCAGAATTATCAAGGCCCTGGATTTGAGAAAACCCCGGTTCAAACCCACTGCCGCCTACGGTCATTTCGGTAGAAAAGAAAAAAGTTTCACCTGGGAACAAACTGACAAGGCCGCCAAGCTTAAAAAAGCCGCCGGACTGTAACTACCGAGATATCGGATCTCCGTTCCAGTCCCGTAGGAAGCCGGAAAAGGCCAAGAATAGGTTGCGGTTCCTTCTGCGTTCTGTTTTAATAAAACCGCTGTATTCAATCAAGGATGATCTATGGTGGCTGAAACAGTTCGGATCGGCATCATCGGAGCGGGTTCCAATACCCGCAAAATGCATATTCCGAAATTCCAGGCCATCGAAGGAGTCCAGATCACGGAAGTGGCCAATCGCTCCCCTGCCTCGGCGCAAAAAGTCGCCGACGAATTCCAGATCCCCACGGTTCGCAATCACTGGCACGACATCATCGAGTCCAAAGACGTCGACGCCGTGTTCATCGGCACTTGGCCTAACCTGCATTGCGAGGTGTCCTGCAGGGCTCTGCAGGCCGGAAAACCTGTGCTGTGCGAAGCCCGGATGGCCATGGATGAGGCCGAAGCCCGGACCATGCTTAAAGCCTCCTATCAGCATCCGGAATGCGTCGTGCAAATCGTCCCCTCCCCGTTCACTTTGCATGTAGACCCGACTCTTCTCCAGATGCTCGACAACAATGAAATCGGAAAACCGCGGCTGTTCCGTTTCGAGTACCAGGCACCGCCTCTGGTTCCCATGGGAGGAACCCTCCATTGGCGGCGAAACAAAAAAAACAGCGGGTCCAATATCATGGTGCTGGGAATCATCTACGAGTCCCTGCTCCGGTGGTTCGGGTCCGCCGAGTGGGTCCATGCCCATGCCGAGGTGATCAACAACCGGGCGGTGGACCGCGAAACCGGGCAGGACGTCGAAGTCGAGGTTCCCGATTATCTTTCGGTTCAGATGAAGATGACCAATGGCATCATGGGCTCCCTGCTCCTGCACGAACTCGGCACCCAGCCCTCCAGCGCCTCCGTCCAAATATTCGGCGACCGGGGGATGATGCATCTGGATTTTGAAATGGAAGGCAAACTCTCGATCGCCAAAAATCCGGGAGAGGCGTTACAGGAAGTGAGTATTCCCGCAGGACAGGCCGGACAGTGGCGGGTGGAAGAGGCGTTTATCAACGCCATCCGCGGTCTGGAGGAAATCGAGCACACCACCTTCACCACCGGGGTGGAATACATGAAATTCATTCAAGCGGTGAACGACAGTTTCAATAACAACGGAGAACGCATCACCATCCCCACCGGCTGAACCGTCCGTATTCCTTTCCCATGAAAATCCATTCCCTCCATTCCTGGAAGGTCACCTTCCAACAGGCCGTGGCTATCCAAAAGCGTCTGGCGCGCCGGGTGGACCGGAAAAGCCGTCTACAATCCCCGCAGTGGGTGGCCGGCGCCGATATCAGCCTGACCCAGGACAGCCGGGAAGCCTTTGCCGGCATCGTTGTATTAAACGCCCGCACTTTGGAAATTGCCGGGGAATATTTCATCAAAGGGGAAATCGATTTCCCCTATGTCCCCGGGCTGCTCTCCTTTCGCGAGGCGCCCCTGCTGTTGAACCTTTTTAAAAAAGTTTCACCCGCGCCGCAACTGGTGTTCTTCGACGGACAGGGCATCGCCCATCCCCGCAGGCTGGGCCTGGCCTCGCACATGGGACTGTTTCTCAACTGCCCGACCGTCGGCTGTGCCAAAAGCCGGTTGATTGGAACCCATCGCGAACCGGGCCTGAAGAAGGGATGCCGGACACGCCTGAGGGATGATGAGGGACAAACCATCGGGTCCGTGGTCCGGACGCGGGAGAATTGCAAACCGGTCTTCGTTTCGGTGGGGCATCAGATCGACCTCGAAACAGCGGTGCGCTGGACGCTGCGATGCACCACCCGCTACCGCATCCCCGAACCCACCCGGCTGGCTCACAACCGGGTCAACGCCTTCCGCAAAAGCTGCTCTTGAGTCCTTACGGTTTCCTCCCCACCACGAGATCGCCGCATCCGCCATAAACGGTCTCGGACTGCTCGACAGCGAAACCCGCCGCCTCGACTTCATCGCACAGCTCGCCGGGGGCATAACCGTGCCATAAACCCGACTGCAATTGCCGCTCGATGTGTCGCAATCCCAATCGAAGCGTCAACGGGTAAACCAGGAACTTTTTAATGCGCCAGGATTCCCCCCGGTTTTTTAAACTTTCCAGACTGGCGCGGATGATGTCTTCCGCATGGTAGGATCGGCTGGGGTTGACGGTCACCAGCAACCCGCCCGGTTTCAGAATCCGCCCCAATTCCCGGTGCACCCGCCGCCGGTCCTTCGCCTCCGGCACCGTGTAAACGGAAAAATGCGCGACCACACAGGCCACGGAATGGTCGGCTAATGGCAACTCCCTACAAAGATCGGCCTGAACCGTAGAGACGGATAACCCCAGTCCCCTGGCTCTCAGTTTCAGGGAACGGAGACCGGCGGAAAGAAGATCGATCCCCAGGTACGTTCCCCCCGCATTTAAAGGGTCCGTCAAAAAGGGCAGGAGCATTCCCGAACCGCAGCCCGCATCCAGTACCGTTTCCCCTTCCGCCAACACCACATACTCCGCCGCACGCCGGAGGGAATCATAATAGGCCTCGGGACTCAGCCGGTCATAGAGGCGGCTTTGGAAGCCGATCTTCCAGTACTGTTTGTAGAGGGATGAAAAAATATTATGCTCTCCGCCTTGTCCGGTTACTCCAAAGTCCTTATAATACGACCCACTCCCGTTTATGTCGGAGTTCCATTATGGCGAAAAAACCCTTTATCAACAAATACGGATTTGTCGAATATCCTTTCCTGCATGACCAGCGCAAGGGCAAAAACTGGTGGTTTTTCAACCTGCTGGAGGATCATTTGAAGCGGCGGGCCCGGCGGAAATACGGGCGCGATCACACCCGCGACCAAATGGACGAGGATATGATGAGTTTTCTTGCTGAAACATCCCTCAAAATTTATGTCCTGTTACCGTCCGGCATGGGCATGGAATTCAAGCTGATCGGCAAATACCAAACCAAGGAACTGGTTCACCTTGAAGACCCGGTACCCTACATCACCGAAAAATATGGCGGCGGCAAATTCAAGATCAACATTTACCACGAAGGCACCTTCGCCGGCACCGAAAACTTCAAAACCCACGGCGACCCCAAGTGGGTCGAAATCCCCGACGACAATCTAATCTGAACCGGAACCCCGTGAAAGGGTAACGGAAAGCCGAGGATGCGAAAACTCCTTTCGATTTATTTCCTTTTTTGGATATTCCTGCCGGCCTGTGGTTCGACGTATCACGCACCGGACCTGGGTGATCTTTACAACGAACTGGCGCAACGGGAGGATCCTCACCGCAACCCGATCATCGTCATCCCCGGCCTGCTGGGCTCCAAACTGGTCGATCAGGATTCGGGGGAAACCGTCTGGGGCGCCTTCGGACTGGGGCAGGTCAACCCCAACACCGCGAAAGGTGCAAGTCTGTTTTCCCTGCCCATGGCCCCGGGCAAAAAACTGAATGAGTTGCATGACCGTGTAAAACCTGATGGTGCATTAGACCGGGTCATTT
>CAYPKH010000233.1:0-3824 GCA_964411245.1 uncultured Nitrospina sp. | reverse complement strand
GAACAGCCTCGAAAACATCTGGTTGATGATGTCCAGAGTCGGTAATCGTCCGCGAACGATTTTCTCCTGGCTGGTCAGGTCGTAGGGCACCACGCCCATGACTTCTTCAGGAACATCGGTCTCCGTTTCAATATGTCCGTCGCCGACGCCTCGCAACAGCGCGTCCACTTCTCCTTGTGATAAAACCTGACTCATATCTTCCGACCTTTATTCATCCTTTGACCGGCCGCCCCGGATCATTGAATTAAAAATTCAGAGAAATACACTTCCCGGACATGGCCCATGGCCAGAAACCGGTTGACCCGCGTGGTGATTTCATCTTTCAATTTGAATTTGCCCTGGATCGAGTACACGTCCTCGAACGTTTTACTGCTCAGCAGAACCAGGATCGAGTCCATGATTCTCTGCCGGTTGTCCTCCACTTCCGGCTGAACCTCCGGGTTGTTAAGCTCCAGAGTGACCGTGACTTTCAAAATGCGGCTGCCCTTGGTCTTGGCCAGGTTCACCACAAAAGGCGCCAGCGGAACCATGACCCCGACGGGCGGCGGTGCCGGCCGGGTGCCGACGGTTGGAGCCTGCTCCGGAACAGCCGGAACCGATGGCGCCGGGACGGGAGATTTTTCGGAAATCAATTCCTGCGCAAAATAACCTCCGGCTCCGGCGATCAGAATCAATACCCCCACTAGAAGGATATTCGTTAACGAGCTTCGCGGGGCCGGCCCCGCTGGAATATTTTCTAAAACCGGTTGCTCCTCTGCCATGAATCAGAGTCTCCCTGTCTCGATCATCCAAGACACCATATTGTTACATTATAAGTCCATCTTATCCATATCCCAAATGGCAGGGCGGATGAACCCCTATCGCACTTCACCTCAAGCGGCATTCGGGAGTGCGGATTGATTACAGATTTCAACAGCTTACAACATTATAGTTCTTTCACGGTCAAATCCTCTCAATACTTGAGTATCTGTCCATTTTTATTGCATATATCCTGTATATGCTTTTTTTTCATGCAGAATATTCCCCCCTGACCACCGCCCCGGAATCCCCCGATCGGTCCTGGTTTTATCTAAAATAATTGAAAATAATGTGGTTACCCAGATTCTGCCGGCTCGGCGGCTGCCCTTCTCGCACTTGGTACGGAAATTGAATTAACTTCTCTGAATCTGCAACCCCTTCAGGTGCGGCCAGGTTCGCTGCCCTTCAACAGATTCAGCCCGATAAGCGGTTCGATCGGTCCCATTATTTTTTTAAGGAGACAGCTTGAATGAAAAAAATAGAGGCAATCATCAAACCCTTCAAACTGGATGAAGTCAAAGACCAGCTCAATGAGAAGGGAGCTTTTGGCATGACCGTTACCGAGGTCAAAGGCTACGGCAGACAGAAAGGTCACACGGAACTCTATCGGGGAGCGGAGTACACAGTCGATTTTTTACCGAAAATCAAGCTTGAAATCCTGGTCAAAAATGATCAGCTCGATGAAATTATCCAAGTCATCATGCAAGCGGCCCAGACGGGCAAAATCGGGGATGGAAAAATTTTCGTCACCGATCTTCAGGATGTGATTCGGATCCGGACCGAGGAACGCGGCGAAGACGCGATTTAACTGAATGTTTCTCTTCGCCTGAAAAACCGGGCGCAGTGCATTCCTCAAACCCTGAATGAAAAAAAATATAATGGACCCCAATTAATTTTTTGAAGGAGAACAATTCAATGCAGACGCAATTTCGGTCGCAAACGTTGATCGTTTTAATATTCATGGCACTGGTGGTTTTGGCTCCCGGCCTGGCGCTGGCGGAAGAAGCCCCGGTTCTCAATTCAGGCGATACGGCGTGGATGCTGACGGCGACCGCTCTGGTGCTCTTCATGACCATCCCCGGCTTGTCGCTGTTCTACGCCGGCATGGTGCGGAGCAAGAACGTCCTTTCGGTCCTGATGCAGTGCTTTGCCATCACTTCCCTCATGACGGTTTTGTGGGTCCTTTACGGCTACAGCATAGCCTTCGGCGGTGCCGGCGAATATTGGGGGGGACTGTCCAAGGCCTTCCTGAGAGGTGTGACGGTCGACTCGCTCATCGGAAGTATTCCCGAGACGGTGTTTATGACGTTCCAGTTGACTTTTGCCATCATCACCCCCGCCCTGATTGTCGGCGCGTTTGCGGAGCGCATGAAATTCTCCGCCATACTGCTTTTTATGGGCCTGTGGTTTACCGTTGTCTACACCCCCGTGTGCCACTGGGTGTGGGGCGAGGGCGGATGGCTCGGAGGCCTCGGCATTCTGGATTTTGCCGGGGGTACGGTCGTGCATATCAACGCCGGGGTTGCCGGTTTAGTCGCCGCCCTCGTGCTTGGCAAGCGCAGGGGCTATCCCGAAAAACACATGCCGCCGCATAACCTGGGCTACACCCTGATGGGAGCGTCCATGCTCTGGGTCGGCTGGTTCGGTTTCAACGCCGGCAGTGAGCTGGCGGCCGACGGCACCGCCGGCATGGCCATGGCGGTGACCCAGATCGCCACCGCCACCGCCGCATTGGGGTGGATGTTCAGTGAATGGGTGGACCATGGAAAACCCAGCGTGCTGGGTATTGCCTCGGGAGCCGTGGCGGGGCTGGTCGCCATCACCCCGGCTTCAGGCGCGGTGGGTCCCATGGGGGCACTGGCCATCGGAGCCGCCGCGGGGGTGGGATGTTTCATCGCATCGACCAAGATCAAACGCCTGATAGGCTACGACGATTCCCTGGATGTCTTCGGCGTGCATGCCGTGGGCGGGATCATCGGCGCCCTGCTCACCGGAGTCTTCTGCGCCCAGGCTCTGGGAGGGGTCGGTTTCGGCGGTGACATCACCAGTATCGGCGGTCAGGTTTGGATTCAGCTCATTGGCATCAGCGCCACGGTGGCCTATTCCGGGATCGGCAGCTACGTGATCCTGAAAGCGGTGGATGTTGTGGTGGGCCTGCGCGTCGACGAAGACGAAGAGACCGAAGGGCTGGATCTCTCCCAGCATGACGAGCGCGGTTATAATTTGTAGCTTCCCAGTTTTTCCATGACATGGATTTATAAAGTTTTTCATGAACAAAGGAGGAGGTTAAATGAAAAAGATTTTTAATTTATATGATTTTCGATTCGGGTGGGTCGCTCTGTTGGGATTGATCCTGCTGTTACCGGGCCAGGCTTTGGCGGGGAAAAACACGTTTAAACTATTAGACGACGTGGAAATTCACGGCTTCGTTTCATCTTCTTATTCGTATAATTTCAATAAACCGCTGTTGAGAACCAACTGTGGTGTAATAACGGGTACCTGCTTAAGAATCTTTGATGTCGACGACAACAGTTTCAAGTTCGACGTCGGCGAGCTGGTCTTCCTGAAGGAAACTCCGGACACCGGTGATATCGGCTTCCGGTTCGATTTGACCTTCGGCTTCAGCGTGCCGGAAGTGGAGCAACAAGACGGCAGTTCTGCTGTAGGTCCCGCTGGCGATGACGACTTCGACGTCCAGCAGGGTTACGTTTCCTGGAAAGCCCCGATCGGCAGTGGCCTGCAGTTGGATGTGGGTAAGTTCATCACCCATATCGGCGCTGAAGTGATCGAAGGCTACGACGGCTGGAACTCGAATTTCTCCAGAAGTTTCCTGTTCGGACTGGCCATTCCTTTTGTCCATACCGGTATCCGGGCATCGTACGATGTTAACGATCAAATCAGCGTCATGGCCGCGCTGGTCAACGGCGTTGCACCGGGCGAAACCGACAACAACGACGCCAAATCGCTCGGCCTGCAGGTGGGTTATGCTCCCACCGACAATATCGGTATTCTTGTCAATTGGATTG
>CAYPKH010000232.1:0-3832 GCA_964411245.1 uncultured Nitrospina sp. | reverse complement strand
TTTTTGGATTATTTTGGGGCAAAAACCGCACTTATATTAAAATTTTTGAACAACCCTCTTTGGGGTATTTTTAATATGCTGAATTTCAAACGATTATGAAATCCGTCCTGCTCAAAAACTCCCGCTCTCAGATTCTGATTTTGCTGGCGATAGGTGTTCTGGCCTATGCGGGAACCCTGCAGGCGCCCTTTACGGCTTCGGAGGTACAGACCCTGCTGGAGGATCCGGTCATTCAGGATTTCTCGAAGGTGGATGAGATCGTCCGAATCGACCGGGTGTTCAACGGCTCCCTGCCCAGATTATCGTTTGCCGTCAACTACCTGATGGGTCACCGCAACCCCTGGAGTTACCATCTGGTGAACCTGCTGATCCACTTGGGGGTCGGGCTGACTTTTTTCTGGGTCGTGCGGGAATGGCTGATTCTGTTCCGTCCCGGGCACCCCGACTCCCTGCGATGGCTCCCCTTGGTGGCCGCCGCCATCCATCTGGTCCACCCCTTGAACACCCAGGCGGTGATACTCACCTCATCGCGGCCCATCCTTTTGGCAAGCCTGTTTTATCTGCTGACCTTCGGGTTTCTGACGCGGTTGTTAAGGGTGTTCAAGGAAAACCCCAGGAAAGCCAAGGGCTCGGTGGACCTGCTGTTTGCCATGGCCTGTTTCGGATTGGGCGGCACCAGCGACCCGGTCCTGGTCACGTTACCCTTCATGGGATGGATTTTTTACCGTTTTTATCTGGCCTCCTCCAAAAAAATGGAGCTCGAGGTCTTCGCCCTGACGCTGATTCCCTGGATCATGTACCTGATTTACCAGTTCACCACACCCGCGCCCGAACTGCTGAAAGAGGTCTCGGGTCACCGCGCCAGTGTGCCCCTCCTTTATTTTTTGACGCAGATCAAGGCTTTCGTTTTTTATTATCTGCCCAAAGTCCTGTTGCCTTTTCATTTGAATCTTGATCCTGACTTCCGTCTGGTGGCGGGGTTTTGGGATTGGACGTGGATGGTGGCACTCCTGATGATCGTGTTGTTGGCGGCGGGGGTGCGGGCCGCCCGTTCGCCATTGGTGCTGTGGGCGTCACTCTGGACCTTTTTGATTTTCATGAGTTATTACGGGTTGGGGATGGATATGCCGGTGGTCTCCGAACCCCGTTTTTATCTGCCGGGCATGGGACTTCATCTGTTGCTGGCGATGGCGCTGGTGGCCCTGGGCAACCGTCACCCGATTGCCGCGTGGTTGCGAATGGGCGTGCCGGCCCTTTTTATGATTCTCACAGTCGGCCGGGGTCAGGATTACCGGTCGGAAATTTCCCTGTGGCAAGAAACCGCCCGCAGTTCCCCCCACAAACCGCAGGTCCATTATGAGCTGGCCCGGGCCTACTTGAATGCCGGTTCCGCCGGCCCGGCTGAGAAAGCCCTGGCCACCACATTGCGCCTCGATTCAAAACACGTTCCGGCGCTGGTCAAGCTGGGCGAGATTCATATTCAAAAGAAAGAATATGCGAAGGCTCTGGATGCCTACAGGGAACTGATGCATCAGGGCATCAAGGATTCCACAGTACAATTCAATTCCGGCCTCGCCCTGCTGGCTATGAAGCGGCCCAAAGAAGCCGTGCCGTATCTGGAAAAAGCGGTGTCCCGGAAACCCGGGTCGGCGGCCTGGCGATTGACCCTGGCGCGGGCCTATCATCAATCCCGCCGCCTGCAGGAGGCCCTGAAACTGTACCGCAGCACCCTCCAGATCAACCCGGATCAGCCAGTGGCGCATAACGAAATGGGAATGGTGTTCTGGGATCTGAAATCGTATTTTTTCGCGGACGCCTCCTTCCAGAAAGCGTATCAACTGGACCCGCGCTATGTCGATGCGCTGAACAATCTGATCAGCTCCAGCATGCTGTTCAAGCAGTACGATCAGACGATCACCTACCTCAACCGCCTGTTGGAGATCCATCCGGAGGATGACAATGCCCACCAACTGTTGGTTGCGGCGCGTCGTTTTCAGCAACAACAGGAATCGGCGCCACCCCCCGCGCCCGGCGATTTACATTAAACCCCGTCGCCAACCTTTCCCTGTTGTCCTTTTGATCCGGGTGTGATAACTTTTTGCGGCACCCTGCCGAAGTGGTGGAATTGGTAGACGCGCCGGACTCAAAATCCGGTGGGGGCGACCCCGTGCGAGTTCGATTCTCGCCTTCGGCACCAATAGCTTTAGGAGGAGTTGTGGCCCCCCCGCAACTCCTCTTCTATTGATATCACGCCCGGCATGCGCCGTGCTTCCTGAAGGTTGCCGCCCAATTTTGCTTTACTTCATGCGGACATTCTCCGTACAATGGCGTTCCCGAAACCAATGGATCATCGGATGAACCCCCATGGCGAAACTGCGCAAACCGGATAAACAGAAAATCGAAGCGCAAAAAGACCGGCTGGAAAAAGCGCAACTGAGCCGGACCGATCTGGAGGGCATCGACCTGAGCCATGGATTCCTGAAGGAAGCGGAGTTCAAGAAATCCAATCTCAAAAAGGCGAATTTCGAACAGGCCGGTTTGAATGGAGCGGATTTTACCGGAAGTTTTCTGGTGGGGGCCAACTTTCACGCCGCCCAGCTGATCCGTGCCAACTTCACCAAGACCAACCTGAGCGGTGCGAATCTGAGTCAGACGGATCTCAGCAGTTCCTGGTTCAACCAGGCGGTGGTGCTCAAGGCCGACTTCCACGATTCCAATCTCAACCGGGCGGAGCTCAATCAGGCCCGATTGAGCGGGAGCGATTTCCGCAATGTGAATCTCAACAAAAGCGATTTGCGGGGAGCTGAGCTGAAGCAGGCCGACCTGTCTGGTGCGCGCATTCCCAAGTCGCATCTCAGCAAAGCCAATTTCACGGGAGCCGCACTTGAAAACACCGACATCAGCGGGTGCAACCTGAGCGGGTGCGATTTCAGAGAGGCCAATCTCAGGGGAACCAATTTTACCGAATCGCTTCTGGTGCGGGTGTATTTCAAGGGGGCCGATTTGACCGGTGCCGATCTGACCCGGGCCAACATACGGGGATCCGACTTCGCCGAAACGATTCTTGAGGGGGCAAACCTGACGGGAGCGGACCTGTCATGGGTCACCAACCTTTCCGGCGACAATTTAAAGACCGCGCGCATCGACCGCAAAACCAAATTGCCGGACAATCTTGCGGTCCACTGGACCTCGGAAACCGAATACGAATGCACCGATACCGCCAAGGAGGAATAAACAGGCGGCCGCGGTTTTTCCCACCGGGGAGCGTGGGGTTGCGTCCGGACTATTGATACCGGGAGGTGGCCTCTTCCGGATTGGATTCGATTTTGTGCACCGTGAGGTCCGAACCCTGCAACTCCTCATCCTTTTCCAGACGGATGCCGAACAGACTGTCCAGAGTTTTATAGACCACGAACCCGGCCACCAGCGCCACCGCCACCGCAGCCAGCGAGCCGATCAACTGTGCCATAAAAGTGACGTCGCCCACCCCGCCAAAGGCTTTGAGCCCGAAGATGCCGCAGGCGATGCCGCCCCAGGTTCCGGCAAGTCCGTGCAGGGGCCAGACGCCAAGCACATCGTCGACCTTCAACTTCTCCTGCTCCCAGGTAAACCCGAAAACGAAGATGAGACCCGCCACGCCGCCGATCAAGAACGCGCCGATGGGGTGCACCTGGTCCGACCCGGCGCAGATCGCCACCAGTCCCGCCAAGGCTCCGTTGTGAATAAAACCGGGATCATTTTTGGAAACCACCAGGGCGAACAGAATGCCGCCGGCCATGGCGCACAGCGAATTCATCGCTACCAGTCCGGAGATGCCTTTGAGGGTGGCGGC
>CAYPKH010000231.1:0-3838 GCA_964411245.1 uncultured Nitrospina sp. | reverse complement strand
AGGATATTTTCAATTACCTGGTGAAGGAGCACGACGTTGATCCGCCGGAGTCGCTGGTCAAACAGGAACTGAAATTCATGATTGGCGGGATGCAGTTTCAGATCGAGCAATCGGGGATGAAGCTGGAGGATTCGGGATTCAGTCCGGAACAGGCGGAAAAGGAATGGCGAGAGCGGGCGGAGTTCAACACCAAGGGCTACGTCATTCTGGAAGGCATCGCCAAGGCCGAGGGCATCCACGTGGCGCAATCGGACATGGAGGATGAATACAAACGGCTGGCCGAGGAAACCAAAAAGCCGGTCGAAGACGTTAAGAAATCCCTGTTCTCCAATCAGGATTACATGACCCAGACCAGCAACCGCATTCTGGGTCAGAAGGCGCTGAATCTGGTTTTCTCGCACTGCGAGTTTGAATATCTGTCGGAAGCGGATATGAATAAGGAAGTGCAGAAGGCCAAGGAAACTCAGGAAGCGAAACCGAAATAATCATACGTCCCGTCTCTTCCGGGATGGGTTGTGCGCAATAAATTGTCATGCTGAAATATGTCAAGGTCATGGAAGAGGAGGAGTTGCCGCCGGGCAAATCCGCCATCATCTCCGCGGGAGATGAGGAGATCGCCCTGTTCAATTACAAGGGAAAGTATTTCGCCATTGCCAACAAGTGCCTGCACAGGGGATCGCCTTTAGGGGAAGGGCGGATCGAGGAGGGCGTCATCATCTGCCCCAATCATGAATGGCGTTACGACCTCAACACCGGGGTCTGCAGGCAGAATCCCTTCATGAAAACCAAAATCTACCCGGTGCGCTTGCACAAAGGAAAGATCCGAATCGGCCTCGAAGTACACGAAAAAGATGCGCATCTAAAAGCGGTGGGCAAAGGCGAGCACAAACCGCCGGAAGCCCTCAAATTCAAAATCCCCACCATCCAGAAACCGATCAATCCCGACGAGACGCTTTAATATAATCTTAAGACGATCCCTCCGCTTGTAATTTCTTCTTTTTTTTACCCCACGTCCATGTCTTCAATTGCGAGCCGAAATTATAAGCCTGGTCCATCGGGGTTTCGCCGTCCAGGGCTTCCCAGCTTCCCTTTTGCTGATGAGTCAGCACTTCGTAAATGGGATTTTTGATGGACGTGTGAAACAACTCCAGGTCGTCATGGCTGATGGGTTTATGCAAAACCACTTTGATGGCGACGCCGTCGATCTCATATTGCTCCTTGAGGGATTTCAGGGCTTCTTCCAGCATCTCACCGTTGTGAGTTTTCTTGTCGATCTCCTCCTCGATGGTTTTGTTGCGCTTGGCAAAGGGATATTGGGTTTGATCCAAGGGGGTGCCGATATGAAAATCCAGATGCGGAAAGTATAAATAGACCCAATCGCCAAAATCGATTTCTTTGCCTCCGGCAAAGGTAAATTCACCGGCCTCTTCTGCGGAGTCGCGCACCAGTTGATTGTAATGTTTGATGAACCGGTTCATGCAGTCGTAAACCAGGGCGTAGTAATAGGAATTCATCCGGTACCATTGTTTGCCTTCGTTATGTCCGCCGACCAGTTTTTTCAGCATCAGCAGAAGGGTTTTGGCATCCGCGAAATGATGGGATAGAGGAAACGCTTGTTCAAGGTAGGGGCCCGCGCTTTCACCGTTTTTCCTGAGTTGCTGAAGGTTTTCCTGGAGTTCGTTTTTGGCGTGTTTCAGGGAGTAATAAACAATGCGGACGTGGTTCAGTTTCCGCTGGTAGTTCATGTAATTTTTCAGCTCAGGATTTTTGCCCTCATCGCGATGGGTGGGTCCGCTTTGGGTGATGTCTTTGGCAAACGCTAACATGGTGCTTCAGAGGCTGGAGGATTCCTGATGGGGGTCCATTCGTTACCCCATTATAAATGCATATAGGTGAATTTAGACCCATTATAGGAGACTTGCTATATAATGCAAGCCACCGGTATCCCCTGAAGAAAGCGCGGTTTGGCCATTGGGCCGGACCGAGCGAATAGGCTTTTGACAGAGTAAGCAGGGGTGATCCGGAAGGTGTCTCGCAGGGCTCCTCCATGTTGGGATTGGCCTTGCGCTATGGAGCCGTTATTCAATGAACCTGATTTTGAATAGTTATTGTAATTTGAAGTGTAATTACTGCTTCGCCGATGAATACATGGAAGAGACCGTGCGGACCCCCGGCAAGTCCATGGATTACGATTTTTTCACCAAAGAGCTGTTGCCGCGGATTAAAAACGTCACCCTTATTAACTTCATGGGCGGCGAGCCGACCCTGCACCCCCGGTTCAACGATATTCTTTCCAGCACCCTGCAGACCATGCAACCGTTCGCCTATCTCGGGGTCTTCACCAATGGATTGATGCCGGACAAGACTCTGGACCTGTTGTTGGAAACGGTCGGGCCGGAGGGCAGTATCCAACGCCAGATTCAATTCTCGATTCTCCTGAACTGGCAGACCATGGAAAACATCAGCGAGCGCAATCATCAGCGCTGCCGGGAGGTGGCGGAAGCGTTTCTCGGAGAAAATGGCTACTGCCTCATGTTCAGCCTCAATTTGTATTCGGTTGAGCAGGACCTTGAGACCCAGTGCCGCGAAATCGACGCCATTTATCAGGACATGGGTTTGCCGGAAGGGCAGAGTTACAAGATCCGGGTCAGCCCCGCCTTTCCCATTGTGGGGGAGCAGCAGAATAATGTGACGTTGCCGATCAAAGATTTTCCCAGGATGGGACGCAAGATGATTGACCTTCTTAAGGAGTTTCCGCAGTTGACGTTCCGGTTCGACTGTTCGTTTCCACCCTGTTTGTTAGACAGCATCTCGGAGGAAGAATATCCTCTGGTGGAGCGGTTTTTTTATCATGCCAACCAGCCGGTTCCGGAGATCACGAAGTGGAAGGACCAGGATTTAAACTTTGGTTGTTCGGATGACAGCCCGATGGACATCGGTCCCACAGGCGACTGTTTCAATTGTTTCCCGTTTCATGATTTTAAATTGGGGAAGGTTCAGGACTTCAAGGAAGTCAATGATATCGCTGTGAAGAAAATGCACACCAAGTTCCTTGGCCATGTTTTTGAGGACATTCAACCGAAAGAACCCTGCAAAAGCTGCCCGCATTATATGGTCACCTGCACCAGCGGATGTTTCGCCTACAATTTCGTTTGATGCGGCCAGGCCCGCACTAATTCCGGGGACTCTCCAGCAAAAAGTAAAGAACGTTGTCGGTAAAGGAAGGGTCTTTGGTGATCCCCAGGTGATCGGAAAAAATGAAGAACACCTGGTTCCATTGAATCGGTGAAATCAGCCGGCTCTGGAGATTGTCCGCCATCCGCTCGTCCATAAGAGCGCTACTGCGCAAAACGGTGCCATCTCCCGGACCCGTTTGTATGATTTTGATCCCGCCTTGCGGCTGTATCTGCGCCGTCATATTGGTTTCCTCGGCATCTCCCGCAACCAAAAACAACTTGAGCGAATCCGGCGGCTTGGCCGGCACGTCCATGGCGGCGGCGAATTGCCGGGCGCGCCGGAGGACCTTGGTCAGGTGGTCCAGAGCGATTTCACGCCGTTGCTCGTAACTTTCAACGTCGGGCAGGATCAATTTAAGTATATGATCCTGTTCCGGGTCCGCCAGACCCCATTGCTGGTTCTTCCAGAGCTCCGGATCATAGAGATCAGGCACCGGTTGTCCGTCCGCCCTCATCAAGGGATGGTGGCGCCCGCGGGGCAGCAATTCATACATGGACGGCATGGTGGCCAACACCGTGGCGGAATAGTGGGGGATCAGGGCACCCGGATTGACGCCTTCGATAAGATCCTGCAGGGAATCCATCGACCCGGCGCTGGGGGT
>CAYPKH010000230.1:0-3839 GCA_964411245.1 uncultured Nitrospina sp. | reverse complement strand
CTCAACTGTCCGTTCGAATAATAAGGGGTATAATTCGAATCCACCTCATAAAGCCAGGACATGGATTGCTTCATGGCCAGAGATGACCGGTTAATCAATTTTTTGTTCGACAAATTTATTTCATTGATCGTTTGAATTTGTTCCCGGATTTTATCCCGATGCGCCGCCATTTGTTTCCCCCACAGGTTGCCTTTCATTCCAATAATAGTCTTGAGGGTTACCTCTGATGGAGATTGGCCCAGTTTCTCAGCAAATGTGCCAACCATTTCTTCTCTCTCCTGATTCAATTCGTGGACTTTGACCAGCAGGGACTCTTTGCGCTCCAGGGCCTTTTCCAGCCGTTCGCGCGAATATTCCGAAATACTTTTCCACTCTTCATTCATAACCTCTATAATTTCTCCGTACAAAGCGATCTTTTGAACAAGAACCTCGTCCAGAGTAAGGTATACATTACTCATTGAAATTCACCTCTTGGGTTTGATGGGAAGTCTCCGATACGGCCTTCAGATTTGCGGTTTCCTCCAGGCGGCTCAACTGGTAATACAAAGTATCCGCCAGGCCGATCCCGCGATGCGCCGCCATTTCATTTGCGATTTCCTCATCCAGCATGGATTCATATTGTTTCAGGGAAAAACTGTTCAATAAATCGGATTTATGCACGGTCTGCCGCATCGCCTTAAACATTTGATGAATCAGGATGGCTTCAAATTTCCGGGCGACCTCCATCAATTCTTTGTTTTTATCTTTCGAGGAGTCAGCGGCCTTTTGTCCGTTATTCAAAAAGCCGGCCTGGTTCAAGCGAAAACCCTCGGCAGGATTTTGAGTGCCGGTTAATCGCCGCGCTTGGGACGCAAGGTTGTTTAATTGAAACGCCTTATTTTGCGCCATGCCTCGGGCGGCGCTGGCTGAACCTGAATTCAATGTCGATAAGGCTTCCATTTATATTCAATGACCCCTGATTGATTCAATGATCCCGATGATTCCACTTAATTTTTGCAAGGGTGGTGCCAAATCAGGAGACAATTGATGCCCATAATCCATTTGTTTTATTGAGGTTTAGAGAGGGGCGGGTGGTGGCAATCCCGCCCCGGGGCGCCACCGGGTAAAAAGGGCAAATTTTGCCTAGCCAAGGGTAGGCATTTCCCTCCGGGATCCCTTGGAGGAAAATGTTAATTTTTAAATAATTTCCAGTTCCGCGTGCAGGGAACCGGATGCCTTGATCGCCTGAAGGATGGCGATCAAATCCCTCGGGGTCACGCCAATGGCATTCAGGGCATTAACCACTTCGCCTATCCCGATGCCCTTGGGCACAAGCAACAGACGATTCTCTTCTTCCTCGACGGTGATCTCCGTCCGTGGAACCACGACCGTTTGACCCTGGGACAACGGAGCCGGTTGGGAGGCTTCAGGCGTCTCGGTGATCTGAACAAACAAATTGCCGTGGGCCACGGCCACCGTAGATATGCGGACGTTCTCGCCCATCACCACCGTTCCGGTTCTTTCGTCGATGATGACTTTGGCGATGATGTCGGGTTCTACTTCCAGAGTTTCGATTTTGGTGATAAATCCGGGAACATTATTTTTATAAAACTTGGGCACCTTGACCCGTATGGTTCTGCCGTCAATGGGTTCGGCAACCACATCCTTCATTTTAAAATTGATGGCCCGGGCAATCCGTGAGCCAGTGGTGAAATCCGTTCTCTTCAAAGAAAGCGAAATTTCATCCTGGGTATTAAAAAAATCGGGGAGTTCCTCTTCGACTATAGCTCCGCCCGCAATCCTGCCGACATTGGGATGGTTTTTCTGAACGCCCTGTGCCTGACCCAGAACCGAAAAACCCCCTATGGAAACCGGCCCCTGTGCGATGGCATAGGTTATGGAATCGGTACCCTTCAAGGGCGTCATCAAGAGGGTTCCTCCCTGCAGACTACGGGCATCTCCCATTGAAGAGACGACCACATCGATTCTATCCCCCTGGCGCGCAAAGGCAGGCAATTCCGCAGTCACCATCACCGTAGCAGCATTTTTAAACTGCAGTTGGTTGACGCGGTCATCGGGCACGGTGACTCCCAGTTTCTGGAGCATGTTGACCATAGTCTGGATGGAGAAGAAAACATTGGTTGCCTGGTCGCCTGTATTTGCCAAACCAACGACCAATCCGAATCCGATCAGCTTGTTGGCTCGTACTCCATTAACATTGACCAAGTCTTTAATTCGAGCCGCCTCGGACGATGCCGTCCAAACCGCAGAGGATATAAATATAGTGATCAATAGAATAGAAAAACCCTTGCGCATTCCGTTATCTCCAAAATATTCAATAGAACAATACTTTTTAAAACGGCCATATCCAGGCAAAGAACCGCATTAACCAGCCCACATTCTGCTCGTCCGAGATCACCCCCTTACCCGTATAGGCAATGGTCGCATTGGCGATTTTCTGGGATGATATGGTGTTATCAAAACCTATGTCCACCCGCCGGATCAGCCCCGTCAGAACCATCATTTGATCCTCGTTGTTGACGGTAACTGTTCGCCGGCCCTCAATACGAAACACGCCATTGGGCAGGACTTCCTTGATGATTGCGGCCAAAGTGCCCGTCATAGTGCCTCCGCGGGTGGTGGTTCCCGACCCGTTGGTCGAACGGGAACTGGAGGCCTGGACGTTGGGATCAAAGGCATTCCCAAGTCCCAGGAAATTAGTCATCCCATAATCATTGGGCAATCCCAGGACGGTGGTGACTCCTAGATCTATTTGGGAATCCTTGCTAATCCCCGTAGTCGCGGAATTGGTAGACTCAAAATCTTCTTCCAGCTGGACCGTCACGATATCTCCTATCTGTTTGGCCTTGGTATCGGCAAATAAAAGATTCTCCGAAGTTTCTCCCGGCCACAGGGATCCATCTTTCGGGACATACTTAACAGTATCCTCAAAGATGGGGTCCGTCAGCATTTCCTCGGAAGGCCTGGCCAGATTGCCTCCATTGGCGCAAGAGATCAGGGAGCAAGCTAATAAAATAAATCCCAGCGGGCCAGACAATATTTTCATTTAAATTCCTGTCTTTCAATAATTGATCCGGATGGTGCGCGAATCCACCACCGTTCCGAAAATTATTTTTCTGCTATGGATATTTTCGACCTTTACAGTGTCATTTTTGAACCCGTTTTCCTTAACCACTCCCGGGGCGGTAACCCGCAATGGACCCTTTTGCGCAACGATCAGAATGCGGTCGCCAGTTTTAACCAGCGGGATTTTTCGTACCATGTGGTTTAAAAAGGATTCCCCCTGACCCAGGTTCCGGATCAACCGGTGGCCGATTAAATCACTGTCATTGGAGATAATATTTCGCATCACCTTATCCGATTCCACACGCACCAATTCCACATCCTGTGTTCGAATCACATGGCCTCTCTTTAATGAACGAACGTTACGGAAAACATGGTAAGCCACCTTCACATTCGCATACAGACGCAATCTCTTTTTGATGATCCCGTCCACCTTGACAAATCCCATGAACGGGACCCGCCCCACACGCTTTTTCTGCCCGGGCAATTTGTAGTCGAGCGTCAGATGGCCTTTGGCAAGAACCAGGCTTTTGCCTTCATAGACCACGCTTATTTGCATGCGGTCACGGTCCCATTGGAGAGTATTCTGCATAAACTTTTGGCCCTCCTGCGCTATAGTTTCCCTAGCCAGCACCTGTGTGCCGCCGGCCAGGGCCGGAGGGGCCGAAACAGCATTAATGAACACCCATCCCATTAAAAAAACCGTGTATAAAATAATTGACTTGTAACGATTATATATTTTCATAATTACCGTTTCAGGTTACTGGTGATTTGCA
>CAYPKH010000229.1:0-3854 GCA_964411245.1 uncultured Nitrospina sp. | reverse complement strand
CAGAAAAAACAGGTTACTCAAGTCAGTAAACAGAGAAACCTTCTTGGCAGGGTCTTTCTCCACTTCCGGCTTTTTGAGTTCGGTTTCGATTTCTCCCTTGCGTTTTTCAATAGTCCGGGGGTGGCTGAGAATGTAGAGCAGCTTGTCCTGGATGATCTGCACGCTTTGCGGATCTTTCAGCGCTTCGTACATGGCATTGGCGTTTTGCAGAAACTCCTCCGCCTTCTCGAACTCCTCTTTCTTCAGGAACACTTCGCCCAACGCTTCATTCTGCTGGGCCATGCCGGGCCGGTTCTGGAGTTTTTCCATGATCTGCAGGGATTTGCCGTACTGCTCCACCGCCGCGTCCCAGTTGTTCTTGAGGGCCTCGATCTTTCCCAGATTGGCGTAACTGCGACCCTCGCCCAGCTCGTCGCCCATCTCGGTCATGATCTTCAGCGAACGGTTGTAATAGTCGTACGACAGGTCGAAGTCCTTTTTGTGGAGATATAAAATCCCGAGGTTGCCCAGCAGGTAGGCCTGGCGGCGCTGGTCTTTCTCTTTTTCGATAAATTCCAGTGCCTGCTTGAAATTCTCTTCCGCCTGGTCCAACAGCTCCAGCTTGCCGCCCAACCCCTCCTGCAACAGCGTGCTCCCCAGGTTGGCGTGGCAGATGGCGATCGACGACGCATCGTTCATCTCCTTCAGCACGCTGATGATCTTCCGGTTGATCTCGATCACCTTGTCGAAGCGTTTCGCCTCGTAAAACATCTCCTCCAGTTCCTGATATTTCTTGATAAGGTCGGAGTGCCGCTTGTCTCGGGTCAGTTGGTCGATGTCACCCTGCGCGTCCTTTTCCTTCGCGTCGAGATACTCCGGCTGTTTTTTGACGGATTGGATTTTCTCTTCCACCACGGTAACGCGCTCGGCGTCTTCCTTCTCCGACAGCAGGAACGCCCTGACCTTTTCAAAATACTGTTCGGCCGCCAGGAAATCTTTTTTCTGCAGAACGATGTTGCCGAGATTTTCGTTGTACTGGATCTGCCCTTTCAGGTTCTGGCTCTGCTCGACCAGCTTCAGCGCTTTCACATAACTTTCCTGCGCGGCGTCCAGCTCGCCCTGGTAAAAACTCACGTTGCCCAGGTTGCCGAGGGAGCTTTCGATGCCTCGGTCGTCCTTCAGCTTTTCCATCAATTCGAGGGATTTCTGGTAGTAGTCCCGGGCCTGGTCCCACCGGCGCCGCTGAAAATTGATGTTGCCGAGGTTGCCCAGGGTATAGGCCTGCCCGGTTTCGTCGCCCGAATCCTCCATGTGCTTGAGGGCGGTCAGGAAATTGGTTTCCGCTTCCTTGAAATCCTTTTTCTGAAGGCTGGTATAAGCCATCTGCTCATACTTCTTGCCCTCGTCGCTGGTACTGCCGGTCGATTGTCCCATATATGTCTCTCTCTAATACAAACAGGGTATAAACCCCTAAAAAATGGGGCCGGGAAAAGGCCCTTTAGTCACCTAACAATCTGTTTTTCATCAGGATTTCTTGTGGATTATATGTTCCACGGGTGGCACTGTCAACCTAAGCTTCATTTGACAGCCTCGGGCCGCCTCCCTATAATCCCCCTTCGTTCCAATATCACGTTTTTCAAGGGGTTTGCCGATGGACACCGACCGGCTGATTGAGGCCCTCACGCGCGAGGGCAATCTCCGTTTTCCCGCCAACGAGCGCATGACGGCCATCCTCAAGGAACCGCTGACCCGCCTCAAAAGCGAGACGACAGACGGTGCGACCCTGTGGTTCGACGGCGGCCAACCCACGCCCGCTAATATCCGCATCAAAATCTATCCGACCGGCCATATTGTGTTCTACAACACCTTCGGCCGGCGGTTCCTGATGACCGATCCGGAGGGCAACCCCCTCCACGAAGCGGAATGGCAGGCCGACGAGGCGACTCACGAGATCAAACTCAAGCAGGCGCGTTGCCAGCTCGACTGCAAACAGTGGGTCGGCATCAAACCCCACGCCAAAAAGTTCTCCACCCAAATCAACATCAAGGACCAGCCGGGTTGGGAACGGATGACTCTCGACCAACTGCGGGAAGGCGCGGCGCAGGCCTGGCAGGTGCCGCACTCGGAAGTGGAGTATTTCTACAAGGACGAAAATTTTGTGGCTACCGCCGAGGGCGAATACGACGTCAATTTGTACAAGGATGGCCTGTACGTCCTGCCCGGCGGGACGTTTGAGCAACCTGTCTTCATCAGTTTCATGTTCGGCGTGCAGTGGCAGAAGCTCGATCTGATTCCCGTGGTCGAGCTGTTTCAATCGACGCTCCCGGGAAGCGGCGGCGCGGTGTTCGAGTTTATCTGGGGCCTGTTCGAGGACCAGTCGCGGGAAACGCCCCTGCCGCCCCTGCGCTACCGGGGACTGCCCACCTACCCTTCGAAAGAGGCGTTCAATATCTTCTCGGCGTTTTTTACGCCCAAAGGACCGGCGGGGGAGGAACTCATGGATGTGTTCATGGACGTCGACCGCTCGCACGAGATCGAATGGACCCCCAGGCCCGATCCGCCGTGGCGCTATTTCAGCGAACCGCAGTCGATGAGCCTCACCGTGCAGGACGGGTTTCTCTACAAACTGACGGTGGACGACGACCCGATCGGCATCCCCTACATCAACACCGCGCGCGGCGGATTCGGCTCCTGCCAGCGCTACCTGTCGGTGACCGGCGGCCAGATCGTCCTCCACGACGCGGCGGCACAGCAGAAGGTCCCCATCGCCGGGCAATGGCACATCACCGACCAGACCCCGGCAAAAGCCCCGCCATCCGCCCCGTTCGGCTGGCCGTATTTTTTCGGCGGCGACCCGCCGGAGACCGATCCGGTCAAAATCCTGTTCACCGTGCCCTTCTACCCGGAAGGCGAGGCGTTGATCGACGAGGCCTCTCTGCAACCGATGGTGCTGGACCAGATCTTTCACTATATGGAAAGCCACGACGATATGGAGGACAAGCTGGAGGCGGTCGATTCGGTGCTGGTCCATACCTTCGACAGTGTCATCTCGGGATGCATCGACTGCACCCACGACCGCGCCGTTACCGTGCTGTACGGCGATCCCGAATTTGCCGTGAAGAACGCCCAGCAGTTGTGGAACTTCGCCGCCGGGCGCAAGCAGTTGGGCAACCTTCATAGCGTCAAATTTCTGAGCGAAGCCGAACACGTCGACGACGTTTATAAACAAACCTACGGCATGATCTATAAATGGATACCGTTCGCGTTCCACCAGAACCGGGAGGCGTGCGAGGGGATGTTGAAATCACTGGCCGGCGCGCTGAAACCGGGCGGCATCTTATTCCTGTGCGGACCCGGCCCCCTGCTGGGTTTGTTCGAGCATTACAAAATGAATTGCCGGAACAACGATCCCGTCGTCGAGATGCCGTTCTTCCAGCAACACCGCAAAATGTGCCCCGAAAACCAGGTCGCCCCCGACCTCACCGTCTTCCTCGCCGAAAAGAAATAAATGGCTCCCCCTTTATGAAGGGGGTTGGTAGGATTTATGTCACCCTGAGCCTGTCGAAGGGGGACAAGGCTCCCCCTTGTAAAGGGGGAGCAAAGCACAGGGCTTGCGCTCAGGAATCATCGCGTGCCGTAAACGGTCAGCAAGTTTGCTCCGGCGCTTCGCCGGTTCGGGGTGGTTTTTGACGTAGAGTTGCGGCAAGTGTTTCGTTTTTATTTTCCGAAATGGGTACAATCCCTTCACCGGGCCTCAAGAAAGATTTTGCCGATTTGGGGAGACCCCGCCACTTTCTCCACGGCTCTTACCGGCCCCACTCCCGGCAGCTCTTCCGGAGGATGCAATTTCGGCACCACAAAGGTGACGCGGACCT
>CAYPKH010000228.1:0-3868 GCA_964411245.1 uncultured Nitrospina sp. | reverse complement strand
AGGATACACGATCACCAAGGAAGCGCTCAAGATGAGCCGGGATGAAGCCGACTCCAAAAATCTGAATATCGTCCTGACGGAAAATGTTCAGGAGGGCGTATCCGGAGCCGACGTGGTTTATACCGACGTGTGGACCAGCATGGGACAGGAAGAAGAACGCCAGCAACGGCTGAAGGATCTGGCTGCATACTCCATTAACGATCAGGTGATGGACTGGGCCGGACCCAAAGCGGTGTTCATGCATTGCCTGCCCGCGCACCGCGGCGAGGAAGTCAGTGCATCGGTCATCGACGGTCCGGCGTCCATTGTGTTCGATCAGGCGGAAAACCGGCTCCATCTGCAGAAAGCCGTCATGGCTTCACTGATGCAATAACCGGGTCGTCAATCCTCCCATAACGGAGTGAGGACCCTGGATTGGAACTTTAATGAGTCAACAAGACCCGAACCACCTGGTGTGGATGGACCTCGAAATGACCGGCCTGGAACCGGATGTCGAGGTGATCATTGAAATCGCCACCATCATTACCGACAGCCATCTGAATATCATCGAAGAGGGGCCCCTGCTGGTCATCCATCAGGAGGATGACATCCTGAACCGGATGGATGAATGGAACCAGAAGACCCACAGCGCCTCGGGCCTCATCCAGAAGGTGAAGGATTCCAAAATGACCCTAGAGGAGGGGGAGCGAATCACACTCGATTTCATCAAAAAATATGTTCCCCTCAAAACATCTCCGCTGTGCGGCAATTCGGTGGGCCAGGACCGGCGGTTTCTTTACAAGTACATGCCGAATTTGAGCGAATACCTGCATTACCGCAACATCGACGTCACCTCGATCAAGGAAGTGGTCCGGCGCTGGTATCCCAACGGACGGAAAATGCCCAAGAAAAGCGACGAACACAAGGCCCTGATCGATATCCAGGAATCCATCGAAGAATTGATTTTTTACCGGGACCATTATTTCATCGAGCCGACGTCACTGGTCTCGGAGTCCAAACACCGCTCGGCGGAGGAATCGTGAAAAAAGGCACCGTCTTGACCATCGTCTTTCTGGGAGTGATCGGCTACCTGTCCGTCACCATGATCTGGACCGGCAGCAAGTACCAGTGCGACGTGTGCATCACCTATAACGGCATCGAAGTCTGCCAGACGGTGGAGGGCATGGAGAAAGACAATGTGATTCAAACCGGAGTCAGCACCGCCTGCGCCGGCGCCGCCAACGGCCGCACGGAATCCATGGAATGCGGCGCCACCCCACCCACCAAAGTCGTCTGCAAGGAATTATAAACGCCCTCTACCGAGGGAGGGAACTGGCTGACGGTTAACGGCACCCCATGGTTCTAGAGTGCAATTTACAGTTTAAAATGATCCGCGTAGGTACTTCACCTCCTCAAAATGACAGGTTGCTGCCGTTTGTCATCCTGAACCCTTCGACAAGCTCAGGATAAACTCCGTGAAGGATCTCGGTTTTCTCCGCGCTCTCTGCGTCCTCTGCGATGAATGGGGGTGCGGGTTAACCGCAGATCAGGTGATAGACTTCCTGGTACTTCTCCGCCACCTGCCCCAGGTCGAACCGGAAACGGTCCTTGTCCATCTTCTCGCCGGTCTCCCAGTGCCAGAGCCGGCACCCGTCCGGGCTGATCTCGTCGCCCAGCAGAATCTCGCCCTGGTGACGGCCGAACTCCAGCTTGAAGTCGACCAGCCGGATGTTCCGCTGTTTGAAAAACTCGAACAACAATTCGTTGATCAGAAGGCCCTGCTTCCGCAGGATTTCGATTTCCTCCGCCGTAGCCAGCCCGAATTCTTTGATGTGGTATTCGTTGATCATCGGGTCGCCCAACTCGTCGTCCTTGTAATAAAACTCCAGGATCGGCGCCTTCAACTTCTCGCCTTCCGCCAGGCCCATGCGCTTGGCCAGGCTTCCCGCCACCACGTTGCGCATCACCACTTCCACCGGGATGATCTCCAACCGCTTCACCAGCATTTCGCGGTCGTTCAACTCCTGCACCAGGTGGGTGCGTACGCCCTTCTCTTCCAGATATTTGAAAATGGTGGTGGAGACATGGTTGTTGACCACCCCCTTGTCGACGATGGTGCCCTTTTTGATGCCGTTGAACGCCGAGGCGTCGTCCTTGAAATACTGGATGACCCGATCCGGGTCCTCGGTGGCATAAATGATCTTCGCTTTGCCTTCGTATAGTTGTTCGAGCCGTTTCATTGCGAGCCGTTCCACGATAGGGGATTATTTGAAAACACGGTTGAAGATTTTGTTCACGTTTTTAAGATGGTTGTTCAGGTCGAACGCTTGGTCGATTTCCTTGCCGGTCAAATGCTTTTGGATGTCCTTGTCCTGTTTCAACAGCGCCGGAAAGTCGCCGCCTTTCTCCCACACCTGCATGGCATTGCGTTGCACCATGCGGTAAGCCTTGTCCCTTACCACGCCCTTGCGGGTCAGCGCCAGCAATACGTGCTCGGAAAAAATAAGGCCGCCGGTCTGCTCCAGGTTCTTCTTCATGTTTTTGGGATAGACCAGCAGTTGATCCACCAGCCGCGTCATTTTGGTCAGCATGTAGTGAACGAGGATGGTGCTGTCCGGGCCGATCACCCGCTCGACCGAGGAATGACTGATGTCCCGCTCGTGCCACAGCGGCATGTTCTCCATCGCCGCCATCGCGTTGCCCCGCACCACCCGCGCCAGTCCCGACATTTGCTCGGAGACCACCGGATTGCGCTTGTGCGGCATGGCGGACGATCCCTTCTGCCCCTTCGCGAAAAACTCCTCCGCCTCGAGTACCTCCGTGCGTTGCAGGTGACGAATCTCCACGGCGAATTTGTCCAGCGTACCCGCGAGGATCGCCAGCATGGTGAAATACTCCGCGTGCCGGTCCCGCTGGATGATCTGGCTGGACACCGGCGCCGGTTTCAGTTTCAGTTTTTTACAAACGTAAGCCTCCACCGAAGGATCGATGCTGGCGAACACCCCGACCGCGCCGGAGATTTGGCCGACGCTGATGCGTTCTTTGGCCTGTTGCATCCGCTCGATGTTGCGCCCCACCTCCTCGTACCAGTTGGCCAGTTTCAGTCCGAAGCTGGTGGGCTCGGCGTGAATGCCGTGCGAGCGCCCGATGGTCGGCGTATTCTTGTACCGCTTCGCCTGCTTCTTCAACACCGCGCGGAACTTTTTTAGCTGGTTCAGGATCAAATCCGCCGCATCGCGCAACTGCACCGCCAGCGCTGTGTCGAGCACGTCGGAAGACGTCATCCCGAGATGCATGTAACGCGCTGCATCCCCCACGTGCTCGGCCACCGAGGTCAGAAAAGCGATCACATCGTGCTTCACTTCCTTCTCGATGGCGTCAATGCGCTTGATATTGAACCCGGCTTTCTTCTTGATAGTGTTGACCGCCGACTGGGGAATCTCCTTGCGTTTCGCCAAAGCCTCGCAGGCCGCGATTTCAATATCCAGCCAGATGCGGAACTTGTTTTCCGGCGACCAGATAGCGGCCATCTCGGGAAGTGTGTAGCGTTCGATCAACGTTCAGTCTCTTTTTTTGAATTCTGACGCCCAAAAATGCTGGTTGAATGTGGGCAGGATGGTGTCATAGAATAATTGAAACCCAGAGCGTTTCCGGCGATGCACACCCGGCTCCGGCCACCCTGAGTTGGGCAGTAGGCGCAATCTTAAACGGAAATCGTTCCTAAATCAATGATACTATGGCCGCTTCCAAGCCCTTTGAAATCTGTTTCGTCTGCCTCGGCAACATCTGCCGTTCCCCACTGGCGGAAGGCGTTTTCCAGCACTTGGTGAACGCCGAGGGGCTCGAAGAAAGCATCCTCATCCACTCCGCCGGAACCGGCGGCTGGCAC
>CAYPKH010000227.1:0-3897 GCA_964411245.1 uncultured Nitrospina sp. | reverse complement strand
GTTTCTGATCCGCCTCAAAGAGGAGATGCGGCTCCCCATCGTTTACGTCACCCATTCGCTTGAGGAAGTGTTGCAACTGGTGGATACGCTGGTATTGTTGCAGGATGGGAGCCACGTCGCGACCGGTCCGGCCAACGAGGTGTTATCGCGTCTTGATCTGGCGGGAACCACAGGACCTTCGGCGGTGGGTTCGGTGTTGGCCACCACCGTCGCCGGCCATGAAACCGAGTTCGGGCTGACGCGCGTTCAATACCGGAACCGGTTTCTCTATATTCCCGAACAGCCTCTGGCAGTGGGAAGTCCGTTGCGTCTGCATCTGCTGGCCCGCGACATCAGCATCGCGCTGGGAAAACCCGAAACCCCGACCAGCGTTTTGAATATGCTTCCCGCCACCGTTCTGGAAATCGGTCCCACCGACACGCCCGGGAGTTCGGTGAATATTAAACTGGACGTCGGGGAACCCATTCTCGCCACCATCACCCGCAAATCACTGGCCCATCTGAAACTGAAACCGGGAATGGAAGTGTACGCCTCGGTGAAGGCGGTGCGGATGGTTCACGAAATCAGGGATAATTAGAAACGGTCGGTCAGAGGAAGTTGCGGGCGGAGGTTGGGCGGCGTCAGCCCATTTTCTTTTCGATGTCGGGATCGATTTTGATGGCCAGCTGGTAATGTTTCTGCGCCGCGTCTTCATTGCCCACCAATTCGTTAATCAAACACAGATTGTAATGGGCCTTGGCCAATTTGGGATTGATCCGCACGGCCTGATTGAAGGGTCTCAGAGCGTCATGGTAATGCTGGGCCTTGTATTGCGCTTCCCCCAGCATGAACAACAGTTCCGCATCTTTCGGCTGAAGTTTGACGGCCTTGCTCAAGGGATCAATAGCATCATGGTGGCGGTTGGCCTTGAACGCCAGTTTCGCCATCTGGACCATGCTTTTGAAGTCCTTCGGATTGTTGGCGATGACCTGCCGGATGCGCTCGATCTCTTTATCGTCGGCGGTGAACGCCCGGGGAGGAATGGGCGGCGGAGGCGTGGCCGGTGACGCCGGAGCCGGGGTGCTTGCCGCAGGCGGCGGTGACGCCGCGGAAGCTTTCGGCATAGATAGCAACTTCGCTTCCAAATCCTTCACCTGCGCTTCCAATTTGGATTTATCGGCCTTTAAAGCTTGCTTTAATTTGCGGGCCTCGTTCAACTCTGCCTTAAGGGTTTTCACGGCAGAAGGATCCTCGGTTGCTTTCTTGGCCCCTGCCAGTTGGAATTGCAGTTCTTTGACCTGGCCTTTCAGGTTGGACTTATCCGCTTTTAAAGTTTCGACGTCGCTTTTCAAAGACTCGAGGGCGTTCGAGTTTTTACTGTTACCCGCGGCGGTCTGTTGGGCGGCGGCCTCCGCTTCCTGTAACTGGGATTCGAGCGCGGCCTTTTCCCCCTGTAATTCGTCGCAGATAGATTTGACGGCATCCAGTTCGCTCTGCAGTGCTGCGGTTTCGGCGCCGCCATTTCCCTGCTCCTCGTGCAACCCCGACAACTGGGCCTGGGTCTCACCCAATTGAGCCTGCAGACCGGCTATTTCCTGTTGCATGGCCTCGGTCCCGGCAGAATCCCCCTGGTTGTTCAAGGCCTCCTGCAGTTGGGCCTCGGCTTCCTGCAATTCCGCTTCCGCCTGTTCCCGTTTGCTGATTTCCAATTGATGCTCGGATTCGGAAATGCCGCCTGCGTTGCCGGCGGCATTATTGAGTTCCGATTCCAATTTCATGCGCGCCTGGGTTTCGGCCAGCAGGTTTTTGTTGGTCTGCAACAGTTCGTCGGTGCGTTCCGCCAGATCCTTTTCGATCTGCGTGCGCTTTTCAATTTCTGCGGTCAGTTCCTCGGAAGAGGCGCCGCCGCCGTTGGACGACCCTTCGGACACCTGCTTTTTCAGTTGGGAGATTTTCTTTTGAGCGTCTTTGAAAGCCTGTTCCGCCTCGGCGCGTTTATGTTTTTCCTTGTCGAGCTCAACGGTAAAGTCCCCGCCCTTGCCACCGGCCAACGCGGCGACTTTCTTGTTCGCTTTATCCAACGCCAGGGTTTTCTCCTTCAATTGTTTCTGAAGGTTGTTCAAAACATCCTGAAGCGTTTGGGCGATCCCTTTGGACGGGGTATTGGCCATGAATCAATCCACTCTCAAAAAACTTGAACGGACAAGAGATGTGCCCTCCGCTCAAATAATTCGACCGGAAGGCAAACCCGGCGGGTCGCCTGCGGCACGACTCTATAAAATATCTACCCCGAAAGGGGTAAATGTTGGGTATGAATTGGGCGCAGCTACCTTATTATGACCTTTTTCAAACCAACAGGTATAAAAAAATTTTAACGCATATTACGTCGGTGTCAACTTCATAATGGGTTCAAAACTGGTGAGTTGCCTAATGCGGACCCTATAAAAAAAGAGGTCCTCCGGGACCGGGTTGGTGGCCCGATTCAGGCAAAATAAAGATACTGAAAAGAGCGGTCTTAGATACAGGTTTTTCCCGGCCCTGAGGGTAACATCCTGTTTGGCATCCGAATTATTGGAAAAATATTTTTAACGGTCTCATATTAGCAATAGATGAGTATTGGGTTCGATCCATGGCCAGTAACCGTTTCATTTTATTAATTTTTTGCTTCAGGACGACACCATGACCTGACCAAAATGTTGAAACAAAGGGAAAGGAGGCTCCCATGCTCAGGATACGTTGTCATGGCCGCGGGGGCCAGGGAATCAAAACCGCCAGCCGGATTCTGGGTACCGCGGCTTATCTGGCCGGATACCAGGCTCAGGATTTCCCTTTGTACGGCGCGGAGCGCAGGGGAGCCCCGATCGTCGCCTTCGTGCGCGTCAGTCCAAACACTGTGTTGGAGCGCGGTCCCTTTGCCCTGCCGGATATCATTCTGGTCGGCGATGAAACCTTGCTGTCGGACCCCATGGCCGCCGTCACCCAGGGCGCCGGGTCCTCCACTCTCATCTTTATCAATTCCCGGCACCCTTCGCCCGATCTCAAAAAACATTTTCGACTGGAATTGCTTCCGGTTCAGTTGAACCTGTCCGAGCTGTGTCAGAGGTTTATTCAGAAACCAATGATTCTCAGCACGGTCTTGGCCGCGGTCGGTGTGCGCCTGATGGGCCATATCGAACTGCATCATCTGCTGCAGGCGGTTCGGGAAGAGTTGGAACAGGAGGGGCTCGACGCGAAGAAAATCGCCGCCAATCTCAAACTGACCGAGGAGGCCTTTCAAAAAGTGCCTTCGTTTAATTTGGAGTTCGGCGAATCCGACGGCGCATTCCCGGCCAGCCGGTTGGTGGCTCTGGAGCGCCGGCCGCCGGTGGACGCGGTCCCGGTAATTTTCGCCACCGGCAACATGGCGTTGCGCAAAACCGGTAACTGGCGGACGTATCGTCCGGTCATTCATCTTGACGAATGCAACGGGTGTGCCATCTGTTACGCCCGGTGTCCGGATGGGGATATCCGGATGGACGCCGACGACAAACCGGTGATCGATTACGATTACTGCAAGGGGTGCCTGATTTGCGCGACCGAGTGTCCCAAGCACGCCATTGAAATTATTCGGGAGGTGGCCTCATGGAACTGACACAGAAAAATCATATGATGTTGACGGGCAATAAAGCGGCGGCGTGGGGCGCCCGGTTGGCTGGCGTCGATTATGTGCCGGCGTTTCCCATCACCCCGCAAACGGAAATCGTCGAAACCCTGTCGCGCTGGTTCGCGGAGGGACACATGCAGGGCCGGTACACCAACATGGACTCGGAGCATTCGATGTTCATGGCAGCGGGTGCGGCGGCGGCTTCCGGCGTTCGCGTGTTCACGGCTTCTTCCAGCCAAGGCATTCAGTACGGATTGGAAGCTTTGCACACCATC
>CAYPKH010000226.1:0-3929 GCA_964411245.1 uncultured Nitrospina sp. | reverse complement strand
AGGAGGGTGCCACCGGGGGTTTCATACACGCCCCGCGACTTCATTCCAACAAACCGGTTTTCAACGATATCGATCCGGCCGATCCCGTTCTGCCCGCCGAGCTCGTTCATCCGGGCCAGCAAATGAGCCGGGCTCATCCGCTCTCCATTCACAGCTACAGGATCGCCGTTTTCATAGCCGATTTCAAGTGCTGTCGGCGTGTCCGGGGCCTTCTCCGGAGACACGCTCAACCGGAACATATTCTCGTCGGGCTCGTACCAAGGGTCTTCCAGCACCCCGCCCTCGTAGCTGATGTGGAACAGGTTGCGGTCCATGCTGTACGGTTTGTCCTTGGTCACAGGAACCGGGATGCCGTGGCTTTTCGCATAATCGAACAGGCTGGTCCGCGAATCCAGATGCCACTCCCGCCAGGGGGCGATGATCTCGATATCCGGGTTGAGGGTCATGTAGGTCAACTCGAACCGCACCTGATCGTTGCCCTTGCCGGTGGCGCCGTGGGACACCCCTTCAGCCTTTTCCAGACCCGCCACGCGGATCTGCTCCTTGGCGATCAGCGGCCGGGCGATGGCAGTGCCCAGCAGATAATTGTTTTCGTAAAACGCGTTGGCCCGCAACATGGGAAAGACGAAATCCTTGACGAACTCTTCCTTCAGGTCCTCGATATAAACCTTGCTGGCGCCGGTAGCGAGGGCCTTTTCCCGCACCAGGTCCAACTCCTCCCCCTGGCCGAGATCGGCGCAGAATGCGATGACCTCCGCCTCGTACTCTTCCTTGAGCCATTTAATAATGACCGAGGTGTCCAGCCCTCCGGAATAGGCCAGCACAATTTTATTCAATTTCTTTTTCATTTTTCGTTTCCCAAGCCTGCGGTTGTACAAATAAAAACAGCCACTGTATCATTGAATCCCGGTTTCTCCCAGAGCAAAATAGGCCGCGCCGGTCAGCGGAGCTTGTTTATTCATAATGACTTGGACGGGAACCTGAGCCAAAAATTCCCTGAATTTCCCCTTGTTGCGAAAAGCCTCCAAAAACAAATCGGTCTTCAGCAGAGGCGGAATTTCGGGGGCGATCCGGTACTAGCCTTCGCGCACGGGACCGGCGACTCCCAGGCAGGCACGGGTGATCCGGGGTTGGATTTCTTTCAGGAAAAGTTCGAGCAGAGGGACCGGACCGGGATAATCCCGGCTGACATAACTGCGTTCCACCACCAGTCTGGGGGTTCCTCCGTTTTCGTGAAACAGAGCCAGGTTGACTTTACTGCCGCCGACGTCCCTCGCGAGGATCATGAACCGGTCCTATTTGAGAAAGGATGCGATCCTTCCATCCAGCGCGTTCTGGTCCTTGGTGAACGATTGCAGGGCAGACTGGGTCATGAGATCGTCGAGCGCAATGGTGCCGGACCAGTCGGCCAGCTTCGGAATTTTACCGGCGTCCTGGATTTTGTTCAGGTCCTTCCCGGTAAATGGGTGGAACAAATCGAGTCCGCTGTTCTCACAGAACCGGACCAGATCATCCCCGGACATTTGATCGAGATCGCCGCGGCCCATCAGCCGGTCGACCGCCTTTCGGAAATCGCCATCCACATCCCAGAGGTTGGCCACCCGGGCGTTCCAGTCGTGCCCTGAACCCGGTTCCGGATTTAAAGCGGTGCCCTCGGTTTTTTGAATCTGATCCGGGTGGCGTCCGGATTCCTGGAATTCCTTCATCGCCTTGGGGGGAATGGTCTGCACGTCGACCCCCGCCAGGGTCGCCACCTGGCCGCCGTTGCGGATACTCGCGGCGATCAACCGGGTTTCCACATCGGGGTGGTTGTTTCGCACTTCTTCCACGGCGCTCTGGGTGTGCAGGGTGACTTTTTCGCCGACCCATTCGCCGCTCCCGGCGGAGTTGTCCGCCACCACGGCGTTGAGCCGTCCCAGGAACACGTTGACATAGTTCGGATTCGCCAGCCGGGAGGCGAGGTAATTCTGGCGCGCGGAAAAACCCAGGGTCAAATTCACCGGGATGTTTTCCTGCCGTATCCGCCGCGTCGCCAGCAGGCCTTCCGGGGTCAGGGGAACCTTGACAATGAAATAGTCGGGACACACCGCGAAGTACCGCCTTCCGTACTCGACGCTTTTTTCGATATCGCGCGAAATGGCGGGGTGCAGTTCGACACTGACTTTCACCTTGAACGCCTCGACTAATCTCAAAGCGATGCGGCAATTGATCACAAAACCGACTTCCATTATCATTTCCTCGCGGCTGAGGCCGGACGCGGCTTCGGCGAGTTTTTCCACGGTCTCCTGGATCACGGCATCCATGATGCCGCTCTGCACCACCTGGTTGGCCAAGGTGTTGTTGGTGGTGAGCGCAGTCAGTTCGCTCTTCCAGATCGATTGCGCCAGCTCCAGATCCCCGGTATCGATCCACAACTCCGAACCCAGCTCTTTCAGGCGGGCCAATAGCGGGTCGCTTTGGTATTGATTGGAAGGTTTGCCCGGACGGATATCCTGGAACGCGATGCGATGAACGGTTTCACTCAAATCTTTACTGACGGTCCCCATTATTTATTTTCCTTCCGATAACCTGGTTTGTTCAATAGTCGAAACATGTTGGTTTTGTATAGTTCAACTCCCGGCTGGTCGAACGGATTGACGCCCATCAGTCTGCCCGACAGGACAATGGCCCGCTGGAAGAAATAGAACAGATAGCCCAGGGTATGCGCGCTGCGGTCTTTCACCGTCAGGGTCATGTTGGGCACGCCGCCTTCGAGATGCGCCCGGGCGGTGCCCTGCCAGGCTTTTTCGTTGACCTCGTCGAGGCTTTTGCCGGCGAGGTAGTTCAGGCCGTCGCGGTCTTCCGGGAATTCCGGTATCGGCAACGCATGATTCGAAGCGGCCACCCGGAGAAACGTCTCGAACAGGATGGGATTGCCCTCCTGCACCCATTGTCCCAGCGAATGCAGGTCGCCGGTGTATTCGGCCGAGGCCGGAAAAATACCCTTGCCGCCCTTGCCTTCGCTCTCCCCGGCCAACTGCCGCCACCACTCTACCACAGTTTTCAGGGCCGGCTGAAACGCGGCCATGAGCTCGAGGGTTTTCCCCTTTCGGTACAACACATTGCGAATGGCGGCGTAACGGTAGGCCGGGTTCTGATCGAGGCCGGAACGATTGGAGGTCTGCTGTTCGCAATCGGCGGCCCCGGCCATGATCGATTTGATATCCAGCCCGGCCACCGCGATGGGCAACAAGCCGACGGGAGTCAGAACCGAGTAGCGTCCGCCGACATTGCCGGGAATAACGAACCGTTGATACCCCTCCTCATCCGCCAATTGCTTCAAAGCGCCTAGTTCCGGATCGGTGGTCACGAAGATGCGCCTGCGCGTTTCTTCCGCTCCAAATTGTTTCTCCATGAACTGCTTGAGCAGGCGAAACGCGATGGCCGGTTCGGTGGTGGTTCCGGATTTGGAGATCACGTTCAGACACACCTTTTTGTTTTCCAGAATTTGTAAAAGGTCGTGCAGGCTGTCGGAACTGAGGTGGTGCCCGGCAAACAGCATTTTTGGTCCGCCCCGCGCGGCCGGCGAAAGCTGATTTAAAAAGGTGTGGCTGCCGAAATCAATCGCGGCCTTAGCACCGAGACAGGAACCGCCGATTCCGATGGACACGAAGGCTTCGCAATTTTCTCTGATCCAGTCGGCGGACTGCTGAATTTCCTCTAGTTGACCTGGCGTGGTTTGCGAGGGCAGATGCAGCCAGCCCAGAAATTCCGAGCCTGACCCCTTACCGGATTCCAGGTCCTGGTGATACCGGTCCACCTCGGGTTGCAGGCCGGCGAGCTCCGGTTCCGTTACAAAGGATTGGATATTGTTGGTGTTGAATTCCAAGGTTTTGATCATGGTTCGTGAAGAGGAAGAGGAGGAGGTCCGGCGCGGCCATGCGGCGTTT
>CAYPKH010000225.1:0-3941 GCA_964411245.1 uncultured Nitrospina sp. | reverse complement strand
CGGGTTGTATAACATTTTCAGGCCTCCGTAAGGTTTCGATTGTTTCTCAATGGCCCAGAAGTTGCCCCATACCGGCGGACATAAGGGTTTCTTCATTGATCCCCGGGCCGCAACACTCTGCAAGCCGCCCGTCAATCACTACGGCCGGGACAGAACCGATACCGAGATTTTTGGCTCTCTTAGCTATATCCGGGTTTTTCATATCCAGCACGGTTACCTCACAGGATGAACAGGCCAGACGGTTCACAACGGAAACCGCTTCTTCGCAAACCACACATCCCGCACTAAAGATTTCTACTTTGCGTTTGTCATTCATGATTTTTTCTCCTTCTTTTCTTTAACTCTGCCCTGGTTGTTTCCGGCCCTTTAATAGCTTCAATGATCGAGCACAGCTGTAAGGCTCCCTGGCCAGGACAGGCCGCAATCAGTTTTTCAAGAGCGGTTTGGATTCCCTTCATTACCGCGATCTTCCGGTTGACCTCATCGAGTTTGGCTTGCGCCTGCTCCCGTACATCGGCGCAATCGGTCGCGGGGTCCGTCCGCAGTGACAACAGTTCATTAATCTCACGAAGGGTGAAACCCAGTTCCTGAGCCTGGCGGATGAACCGGATTCGTCCCACCATTTCTGTGGGATAAACCCGGTAGCCTCCAGAGGGGGGTTTGGGCGGCTGATCGACCAGACCCTTTCGCTCGTAGAAACGAACCGTTTCGATTCCCACACCCGCCTTTTTAGCAACTTTGCTGATGGTCATTGCCGTCATAATCCTTACCTCCTGAAACCAATATAGACTCCGTACTTATGTACGGAGTCAAGCCTGAAAGCAACAATATTTGATGGGGGCGGAAAAGCTTTATAAAAATGCTCCTGTGGTAAGAGAAATCCCGATCCGAAGTCCGGTGGATTATTGGCCCTGTTTTCGCTACACTGCGTTGTTATGACTGCACGAGCCAACCCCTGAGGACTGCGCGAAAATGCCCGATTACGATCCCAAAACCATTGAAGCCAAGTGGCAAAAGCGCTGGGAGGAGGAGAAATCCTTCAAAGTCGAGGCCGACCCCTCGAAGCCCAAATATTACCTGCTGGAGATGTTCCCCTACCCTTCGGGCCGTATCCATATGGGCCACGTGCGCAACTACACCATCGGCGACGCGCTGGCGCGCTTCAAGATGATGAAGGGGTTGAACGTCCTGCACCCTATCGGATGGGACTCGTTCGGCATGCCCGCGGAAAACGCCGCCATTCAGAATAAATCGCATCCCGACACCTGGACGCACGAAAACATCAAAACAATGACCGCGCAGATCAAGCGCCTCGGCCTCAGCTACGACTGGGACCGCGAAATCACCACCTGCAAACCGGAGTATTACAAGTGGAACCAGTGGTGCTTCCTGAAATTCATGGAACGCGGCCTGGTCTACCGCAAAAACTCCGAGGTCAACTGGTGTGAATCCTGCAACACCGTGCTGGCCAACGAACAGGTGGTGGACGGCCTGTGCTGGCGGTGCGACAACGAGGTCATCCAGAAACAGCAGGAGGGCTGGTTCTTCAAAATCACCGACTACGCCGACCGCCTGCTCGAAGGCTGTAAGGATCTGGAAGGCGGCTGGCCGGAACAGGTGCTGACCATGCAGACCAACTGGATCGGCAAAAGCACCGGCGCGGAAGTGGATTTTCAGATCGAAGAATCGAAGGAATCAATCCGAGTGTTCACCACGCGGCCCGACACCTTGTACGGCGCCACCTTTATGGTGCTGGCGCCGGAGCATCCGTTGACCGTCTCGTTGTCGCGCGGAACGAAACAGGAAAAGACGATTGACGCATTCATCAAAGAAGTGAAAAGCCAGGACAAGATCGCCCGTACCAGCGAAGGCGGCGAAAAGGTCGGCGTCTTTACCGGCGCGACTGCGGTCAATCCTCTGAACGGCGAGACCATTCCCGTGTGGACCGCCAACTTCGTACTCATGGATTACGGCACCGGCGCGATCATGTCCGTGCCGGCGCATGATCAGCGCGACTTCGAGTTCGCCAAAAAATACAGCCTGCCCATTCGCGTGGTCATCCTGCCGCCCGACGGCAATACCCACGCCGACGACTTAAAGGAGGCTATGACCGAACTGGGACCGATGACTCAATCCGGTCAGTTCGACGGACTGGCCGGCGACGAGGCCAAACAGAGAGTGTGCGAGTATCTGCAATCGAAAAACATCGGCCAAGCCACGGTGCAGTTTCGCCTGCGCGACTGGGGGGTATCGCGCCAGCGTTACTGGGGCACGCCGGTGCCGATCATCTTTTGCGAACAATGCGGTAAGGTGCCGGTGCCTTACGAGGACCTGCCGGTGGTTCTTCCGCTCGACGCGCAGTTGGGAGACAAGGGGCAGTCGCCCTTAAAATCGCTCGACTCGTTTATCAACGTCTCCTGTCCGAAATGCAAAGCGCCGGCGAAACGCGAGACCGATACGCTCGACACCTTCATCTGTTCCTCGTGGTATTTTGACCGCTTCACCTCGCCGCACGAGGAGAAGGCGCCGTTTTCCAGGGAGAGCAACCGCTACTGGATGGCGGTGGACCAGTACATCGGCGGCATCGAGCATGCCATTCTGCATCTGTTGTACTCCCGATTCTTTCATCACGTATTCCACGACATGGGCTTGGTGGCAACGAAGGAGCCGTTCGCCCATCTGCTGACGCAGGGCATGGTGATCAAGGACGGACGCAAAATGTCCAAACGCTGGGGTAACGTGGTGGACCCGGACCACATCATCGACCGTTATGGAGCGGACACGGCACGCCTGTTCATCCTGTTCGCCGCCCCACCCACAAAACAACTGGAGTGGAGCGACCAGGGCGTGGAGGGCAGTTTTAAATTTTTGAAGCGGGTCTGGAGCTTATTTTCAAGCACGGTGCCCTACCTCCAAGAAGCAGACGATGTAGATGAACCCCATGTCGAGCTTACTAAAGAACTGAAGGAACTGCGCCGTCAAATCCATACCGCTATCAAACGCGTCACGGAAGATATTGATAAACGCATGCAGTTCAACACCGCCATCGCCGCTATCATGGAATTCGTGAACTATCTTTATAAGTTCTATGAATGGTTTGGAAAAGAACCGGCTCTTAAGGTCGGCCGGGGGATGCAAATAGAAGCCATGAACACATTAATTTTACTGGTGGCTCCGTTCGCCCCGCACATCGCGGAAGAGATGTGGTCGCAGATGGGTCACCGCGGAACCATCCAGCAGGCGGGCTGGCCGGAGTATAAGGAAGAATATTTGCGCGCCGACGAAATCGAAATCGTCATCCAGGTCAACGGCAAGGTGCGGCAGAAGCTGTCCGTGGCCGAGGGCATCGATGAGGAATCGCTGAAAGCGAAGAGCCTGGAAGACCCGCGCATCCGGGAATGGACCGATGGCAAGGAAGTTAAAAAAGTCATCGTGGTTCCCAAAAAACTGGTCAACATCGTGGCGAAATAAGGGAATGCCTATGAACGCCCAAAAGACATTGTGGCTGGCACTGGCGTTGAGCCTGACGCTGTGGGGATGTGGCTATCAAATGGCGGGACGGGGCGCCAGCCAACTGCCGCCGCATCTGAAGACCATCGCCATCCCGGTCTTTGAAAACCATTCCGCCGAACCCACCATCCAGCGGCCGTTCACCGAAGCGCTCCGGCGCGCGTTCATCACCGACGGCCGCCTGCGGCTGGTGAACGACCGCAACGGGGCGGACCTGGTGATGACCGGCACCCTCACCAAATACTGGATTCGCGCGGTGGCGTTCAACCAGTTTGACGTGGCGATTGAATACTGGGTGTATATCGAGGCCCGGGTCAAGGTGATGGACCGGGTGAACAACCGAACCTACCTCAAGCAGAAATTAAAGACGCGCTGGGATTACTTGGCGAACAACAACGTCGTCAGTTCGGAGGCCTCGCGGCAGGAAGCCC